>JAACCR010000018.1 GCA_009937205.1 Methanobacteriota archaeon
GACGATGATTTAGATTCGGTACAAAACAGCATAGATATTTGCCCTGACACAAGTCTCGGTGAAGTTGCTGATTCAGTAGGTTGTGGTGAAACACAACGTGACAGCGATGGAGATTTTGTGAATGACTACTGGGATGTTTGCTCCTCAACTGAAATCAATTCAACCGTTGATAATTTCGGGTGTTCTGATTTCCAGGTCGATGCTGATTCTGATACGGTTTGCAACACTAATGCTCCATCGTCTGGCCCTTCAAATTGTACAAAAACCGATATTTGCCCCAATACTGAAAGTAATACTACAGTTGACACATATGGTTGTTCATGGGATCAACGAGATGATGACGGGGATGGAGTTTTGAATCCAGATGATTCCTGCCCAGATACTTCTAACCCAGAAGTTTCACCGGATGGATGTTCAAGTTGGCAACGAGACTCTGACAATGATGGAATTGCCGATATTCTTGATGAGTGTGCAAAGACTCCAGAGGATGAATTCTCAAATCAAGTAGGATGTTCGGAAGGTCAAAGACAATCCAGTTTAGGATTTGAAGAAGGTGGTGAATCTTCAATAATTAAATGGGCAACAATTGGAGGCGTTCTCCTCGTCATATTATTGCTAGGCGGGTTCCTTCTAAATCGGAAAAAGCCGTCCGAGGACCTTGCACAACCTAAGATCGAAGCACCGCAATATGCGACGCGTGGAGTGATGGAGGACGATGGCAAGGAATGGATTGAGTTCCCAGCTGGAAGTAGTAACAGGTTCTATCGAGACCAGTCTAGTGGACAATGGGTCAAAAATAAATGAACCTGTTCTGTTCCTTAATCGAAGGTGGTGAAGGCTCTAGCTTTGGTTTCTTTTGAAAATATCAAGCCAGGAAAATAACTTGATTCCGTTTGTCACTTTCTGTGCGTTCATTATTTGCTCAACATATGTTTCTAGTTCAATATCCATTTCAATCACTCCGGGTTCGTCTTAAACATCCCTGCAGTGTTAATTGTAAAGCGACCCCTATATTAGGAGGTGGTAAAATAGGCAACACGCAGGTGTAACTTTGAAAGTAAGTGTTTCTCACAACATCTATTCTTCATTAGTCCTACGATAGGACATTTCATCATTAACTTTCAAATTTAGTAAAATCTCTCCAAAATCACTCGCATAAGCACATTGGCGCCTAAGTGATTCAGATAACTTAAATTCAAACAAAATAGTACCTGCCTTTTTGTTACTTTTCATCAATATCTCCTCATGCGCCTCGAGTACTTTCTGGGATTGTTTTAATTCGTTACGAGCTGCTTCTATGCGAGGGGATTCTCGAGTTCTAATATTTATCATCAATTCCTTCAAAGCATCTAACCACCGAGGGATTGCACTTAGAGGAGTTGATTCTAGTGATAGTTTTGGCATTTCAAATTCTAAAAGGTAGTTGCCGATCTGAAATGCATGATCCATCATTCGCTCAAGGCTTTTGGCTAAATTGGAGTACTCAAGTGCTTGATGTCTGCTAACTTTCAATGACGAGGCGACCAAATGAGAATCTAATGCCACTCTTACTTGCCGCTCGACTAGATATAACATTGCATCAACATCGGCTTCACGTTCTGCTACATCTTCAATTAGTTCGATATTTTCTCCATCAAAAACCGCTAGGATATCTCTCATCAATGAAACCAGTTGTGAATACATTCTATTCAAACTTGCATAAAGTGGCATTTCTCCACTATTCATTAGACAAACCATTCGCATTGTACCATCTTCTTCGTCTATTATCTCAAATCCACGTGTGTTTTTCAAAAAGCGTCTTATATCGGCCCGGTGCTTTTTGTCATTATTTTGAAAGGCGGTAATGATTATTTCATCAGCTCCTGAGATATATGCGCCCATTAGATGATCGTGTAAACTTCCAATATGAATTTCTTTACAACTCAATACCACTCTTTGATACTTGTTTTCAACCATATCGAGGGGAGTGATCCTCAAAGCGCCACTCGGCCTCCAATCTATTCTAAGGGAATCTTTTGCATTAACAGCGTTCTCAATAACCCATGCTTTTGGAAGGCTAATTGTATAAGTTGCCCCGCCCGTAAGTTGCACTTTACGAACCTCATAACCACCTGCACCTTCAGCCATAAACTCACCAATATATATTGACCTATATAGATTACCTATACTGTTCAATATATACCGATAGCAACTAGAGGGGCACATGGAACCAACCACCATACTACTCGGAACTGCTTTTCTTGTCTGTGCGTATATGGCCTGGAACATTGGTGCAAACGATGTTGCAAATGCAATGGGAACTTCGGTTGGTTCGGGCGCATTGACTCTACGTCGTGCGATTATCGTTGCCGCAGTATTCGAATTTACTGGTGCTGTTTTCTTTGGAAGTCACGTAACTGAAACGATCAGAAAGGGAGTTCTTGATTTTGGAGATGCTGGTTTTACAGAGGAATTAAGCCAGAAATTGATGTATGGATTTATGGCCGCGTTATTGGCTGCTGCTATTTGGCTAACAATCGCAACAAGATTTGGTATGCCTGTTTCAACCACACACAGTATTGTCGGTGGCGTAATCGGGATGGGATTATACATCCAACCTTCTTCTGTAAACTGGGACAAGGTAATAGAAATTGTATTGAGTTGGATCGCTTCACCATTATTAGGAGGAATTCTTGCTTTCGTTTCATTCTTTGTAATCAAGCGACTAATATTCAATAGTGAAGACCCATTTTTACAAACTAAAAAGTTAGCACCAGTTCTTGCTTTACCTACATTTTTTGTTTTAGGCCTCGCGTTCCAATTCAAAGCCCTGAAAGGATTTTATTCAAACCTAGATAATGCAGGCTACATTAACAAAGAGACTTGGTTACCAGCAAAGGAAGGTACCACTTTCAATCCATTCGCCGATGGAGCATGGATTCCAATTAACAGTCTAGCAGTTGCTCTGGCGATTGGAATATTAGCAAGTTTGATCCTATGGGGTGTACTAAAGCGTTATCAATTCAAAGAAGAAGGAATGGCAGGTGTTGAACACGTCTTCATTTGGCTACAGATAATCACTGCATGTTATGTTGCATTCGCACACGGTGCAAATGATGTTGCGAATGCAATTGGACCGATGGCAGCGATTTATGATATTGCAACTTCTACAACAGGTACATTGACCGACGGGAACGTCGGAGTACCTCTATTCCTCTTGCTAATAGGTGGTATTGGAATCACAGTCGGTGTGGCAACATGGGGCTACAAAGTAATGGATACTATCGGCAAGAAAATTACTCATATTACCCCTTCAAGGGGTTTTGCTGCTGAATTTGGTGCTGCAACAACAGTGCTAATTTTCTCAATGCCATTCCTGGCTGTTCCGATTTCAACAACCCACACTTTAGTTGGTGCGGTGGTTGGAGTTGGACTTGCAGGTGGTGCAGGTGCTGTCGATTTCAGAGTATTTGGAAAGATTGCTGCTAGTTGGGTAGCAAGTCTACCAATCTCTGCTGCTGGTGCTGTTCTTTTCGTAATCTTATTCGCTGGTAGCCCAATCAATGTTGCAATAGTGACATTGTCTGCAATCGCAATAACTCTAGCCATTGTAATGCGTCCTGACAAAGAAGAAAAGAAAGATATCTTGATGGACACTCCATATGAGACACTTGACTCAACACCGTTTGACATGTTCTATGAGCATGCAAAGTCCGTTGAAAAGACTGTTACACATATGCTAACCGCTGTAACAGTAGCATCACAAGGCAAGGATGCAAGTAAACACATCAAAGCGACCATCTCTGCTGAATTAGACGCTGACAATATCAAAACAGACCTACGCCATCATATCGGAACGGGTGTAAGAATTGCAATCGGACGTGATACATTTTTGCATATGCTTTCACGCCAAGATAGAATTGCAGATTATGCACAAAATGTGGTAGAACAAATCTCGTTTAGAGAATTGATGGTAGATGACCAAGCAAGAGAGAATCTAAAAATAATGGCTGAAGCAGTTCACAAGACTGTTGAGAAATATTCTAAAGCAGTGGATCAACTAAATGTATTGACTCAATCCGGATTTGCCCCAATGCAAATGGCTGTTCTCAATGATTTGATTATGCAAGTCAATATTCTTGAACATAAGGCTGATGAATGCGAAAGTACAGCTGCTGCCTACGTGTTCTCAGAAGGTGATGACAAGCCACTTGCGGCTATGCACATGTATAGAATTCTTCAACGCTTAGATGATGTTGCAAATGCTGCTGAAAAGGCTGCAAATGCATTTCTACCTATGTTAAACAAGTGATTGCAGCGTTTTTTCTAATCGCGAAGTTGAAACGGGGTTAGCATTAGCATCGGTTATCCGAGCCAGTTCCTAACAGAGTCGCATTGCTTCTCGACAGTGGAAAATCGGCTGAGGAAGTGAAACCGATGGATTTAGCACTCAAAGCAAAGTTACAGAAACAACGTTACCATATTGTCGGAGAACATGGTGGTGTCAAAATATGCCATTGGACTAAAGAATCACTACTTAGAGACCGCCAATGCTACAAAGGCAAATTTTACGGAGTAGCTAGCCACAGTTGTATGCAAATGTCACCAGTGGTAGATCAATGCAATCTCGCTTGCACTTACTGCTGGAGAGAACCACATATGGATTCACTAGAACTATCTGACCAAGACCCACTTGACATGCTGTATGAATCGGTACGTGCACAACGACGATTATTATCAGGATTCAAAGGAAATGATAAGGTTCCAAAGGAAAGATGGTTATCTGCTCAAAATCCAAAGCACGTTGCTATCTCTCTCAATGGAGAACCTACCCTATACACACGCCTTAGTGAATATATGGAATTATGTCACGAGCACGGAATGACAACTATGTTGGTGACCAATGGAACCCTACCTAAAGTGATCGAAAATCTCGATGTTTTACCGACTCAGCTATATGTTTCAGTAGATGCTCCAAATAAGGAAATTTTTGATGCTGTATGTAAGCCAAAATGGAATACAAATGCATGGGATAAATTCGAGGAAACCATCGACCTTTTGCCTTCATTAGACACTAGAATCGTTTGCCGTCATACATTGATGAAGGGCATCAATATGTCTGATAAGAATATTGAAGAATTTGCAAAATTAGATTTGCGAGCTGACCCAGATTTCATTGAAAATAAGGGCTATGTCTACGTTGGACATAGTAGAGAGAACTTGCAGGCAGAAAATATGCCAAGTCATGATGATATTATGGATTTCAGCAATAAAATCGCTCCATTAACCGGAAGAAAGATTCTCTCCGATTCAAAACCTAGTCGAGTAGCTTTGGTTGGAACTGAAATGTCACCAATGCAAATTCCTGTAGCGACCAAGTTCTTCCCAGAGGATTTGGGGATTGCACCATCTGTCAAGCATTTGACAGTTATCAACTGATTATTGCGCAGGGAATTTAATTGGGGAATCTCCCTCAAACCATTGCTTGTTTTTATTCATACAAATTTTGAACTCTTCGCTAGCAAGGTTCTTAGCCAACCAACTATGAATATTTGTCCAAGGTTGAATGTCAAACCATTTTCTATCATGGTTAGCAAACTGACGTACAAATGGGAATAATGAATCGTTTAAATTTTCATTATGCTCAATCACCTGAAGATTTGCATCTAAATCGTCAAGATAGATTACTGCTGCATTTCTTTGCTCTAACACATCAATATCATCATAACGATTAGGATATTTGTAACGGTCCAAGTGGTGCTTGAATTCAAAATCATTTCTTTCAATCCAAATTGATTCTTCTTCACTTAATTGCCAATCGCGAACATGTTGCATAATCTCAAGGCTTTCCTCAATTACCTCCCCATTGAGTAATTGTAAAACAGGAACTGTACCTTTGGGAGAAATTTGCATCATATGTGATGGTCTGTCACGGAGGATTACTTCTCTATGCTCAACTATGAAGCCTTGTCTAACGATTGCCATACGGGCTCTCATCGCATAAGGACAGCGCCTAAAAGAATACAAAATTGGCAACTGTTCTGTTGCCACTATAACTCACTCCGATAATTTCACTCAGGTGGAATCGGTGGTGCATAACCGCCCTTGACCGCTTCTTCTACAATTGCCATATCAGAATCGACCATCATAGCAACCAATTCCTCAAATGAGGTCTTAGGAACCCAACCCAATTCCTTGCGAGATAGAGCAGGATCTCCAATCAGTAAATCAACTTCAGCAGGACGGAAGAACTTCGGATTAGTTCTAACACGAACTACATTGTTTTGGTCTGTAGCGATGACATCAACGCCTTCTCCTGACCAAGTCAAAATCATTCCAACGTGAGAGAATGCAAGGTTGATCATGTCTTTGACACTGTGAGTTCTTCCGGTTGCAACAACGTAATCAAATGGTACATCTTGTTGTAACATTCTCCATTGCATCTCAACATAATCTCCAGCAAATCCCCAATCGCGCTTTGCTTCAACATTACCAATCCATAGATTTTCATCGAATCCATGGGCGATACGTGCTGCAGTCATTGTCACCTTACGGGTTACGAATTCTAGTCCACGACGTGGGCTTTCGTGGTTGAAGAGAATTCCAGTACAAGCAAACATATCGTATGATTCACGGTAGTTACGAGTGATTTCAAAGGCAAATACCTTAGCACAACCATATGGTGAACGAGGGTGGAATGGGGTTTCTTCAGTTTGAGGAACTTCATGCACTTTACCGAATTGTTCACTTGAACCAGCTTGATAATATCGGCAATCTGGTGCGTTCTTACGAATCGCTTCCAAACATCTTAGAGCGCCAAGACCAGTAATATCAGCGGTCATCATCGGTGAGCGCCATGATTCAGGAACGAATGACATAGCTCCAAGATTGTAGAACTCGTCTGGTTGACAAGCGGTTACCGCGTTGTCAATAGAACTTTGATCAGTCAAATCTCCATTTATTAAGTGAAACTTTTCATTGCTCATCAGATGGTTGATGAGGTTGCGTCCTACAGTTGGTTGAGAAACTCTGCGAACGAACCCATAGACATTGTATCCCTTTTCCAATAGCAATTCTGCTAGGTAAGAACCATCTTGCCCAGTTACACCAGTAATCATCGCTACCTTGCCGGTCATGTTTTGCCCTGCGGCTTATCTCTTTTCAATTCGCCGCGTAAAAGTTACCGAAGATATAGCATAAATTTACCCTTTTATGGGTTCAAATTAAGGTTGTAAGTCATGACAGCACAGTATGGCTGAGGAGTCTAACGTTGCTGATTCTCCTTTGCGCGTTTTGATTGTCAGAGGTTCTTTCAATACTCTAGGTGGGGCTGAACGAGAATTATTGCAATTACTTCGTCATGCCTCCAATAGATGGCAAGTCAGTCTCGCAACCCTTCAATTTCCGCAACAAGCAAAGGAATTGTTAGGTGATTGTGATATTGAAATAATACAGCCCAAGAAGCCGTTCTCCTGGCCTCAAGGTGCAATCACTGAAATTACTGCAGGGCAAAGTTCTGCAGCCACTAGACAATGGAAAAATATGAAAATAGATTGGTCACAATATGATGCTATACACTTTTCAGTTGGTCGCGGAACATTAGAAATTCTAAATTCTGTTTCTGATAGCACTCTCACTGGTAAAGGGTTGCATTATCATTGTCTTGAACCACCACGCTGGTTGTATGAAGATGTGCTTCATCGACACTTGGATGGTAAATTAAAAAGATCGATGTGGCTAACCAATATGATTTTTGCAAAACAGCGTAGAGTTGACCAAAAACTAGTTCGCCGCTTAACTGCGATGAAGGGTTCGGCTATTTCTGGAAATTCAATGTGGATTCAAAAGCAATTGAGAGATATTTACGATTTGGCTTGTGATGAAAACAAGAGTAATGGTTCTGCTCCACGCCGCAATAGCAAGGGTCAATTGCTTGAAGCCACGCATTTAATGCATGTTTTGGATTGGGATTTATGGCCACAACTTGCAGATTCTGATGAGAACGATGCTGCTGATGAAATACAACAAGCGCTTATTAGAGCTGAAAAGAATCTATCTAAAGCAAAGAAATTACCGGATCAATATGTTGTAACTATAGGTAAATTATCCTTTGTAAAGGGTGCATGGGAGACGGTTCAATCTTTGCAAGGAACTGGACTTTCATTGCTTCAAATTGGTGGTGGAGAAACGGGCGACAAAGAGAAAATACTGGCTCAAGGAAGTTCCTTAGGTGTTGATGTTTATTGCATGCCACGACTAAGTCAATCGGCTCTTAGAGCCGTGATTAGAGGCTCTGTGGCCATGGTTAGTCACGCACATGGCGAACCGTTTGGACTGACTCCATTAGAGGCGATGGCAATTGGTATTCCAGCATTGATGGTTGACGAAGGCGGATTCCATTACACCATGAAGGATGCTGATTGTGGAATGTTAATTTCACGAGAAGATTATCAATTGTGGGGGGAGGCTTATCGCTTATCCCAAGATGAAGATACTCGTAAATTATGGGCTAAAACTGGGCGCAAATATGTTGAAGATAATTTCACAATCGATGTTCAAATGAATGCGCTTGAAAACTTGCTCTTAGAATGTATCAAGAGTGCTCAGTAACCGAGACATTGCTATCATGTTCAATTCTTTATATGTCCTCAATCAATTAATATTGTATGAAGGAAATTGCGGATAGCAAAACGCTACTGATTATCGGTGCTGGAGGAATAGGTTCTACACTTGTTGATGTCTTGACCCCTGCACTGAGAAGAATAGGAATTAATTGTCAAATAATTATCATGGATGGAGACTTGGTTGAAGCAACCAATTTAGGACA
>JAACCR010000002.1 GCA_009937205.1 Methanobacteriota archaeon
GTAAATTTGTGGGTTGTTGAAACAACTGCTCATTTCAAAAATGGGACTAATGGCTTAGAAGATTATCCATTTATCGTACGTGAGGTTCAATCGTTGGGCAATTCAACTAGTGGCACAGAACAAATCTCTCTACCTGATGCATTTGACGGGGATGATCTCACAGTGCATTTGATCTACCAATTAATCGATCCAATCGTTGATGAAGAAATAGTAGCTCAGGAGCCTTTAACCTCAAGTGAAAAAGGATTGCCTGCTGTCTCACTAATTGCTACTCTTGCGATTGTTGTCGCAGCTGTACAGTTAAGAGAATCGCGTACTATCAAGGAATAATATCTACGTTGAGTGGGATTGCTTCGGCATCGCGTAAATCTTCTTCTAATTCCCATGGGAATTCAGGTACTTCTTGAGGGGCTTCTGGCGCCTCTCCATAATGCCACCACCAAGGTGGAGCGCCTCTCGCCCCATTTCTTTGTTGTAAGACCTCAATTATTCGAGTCATAGAACGGCGGTTATTTGGTAGTGGGTGATCTCTGCGAACCAATACTATCTGGCCATTGAAAACTCCATCTTCAACATAGCCTAATAATTCAGCGAGTCTTACAACTGTACGCTTCTCGGTTCTGTTTCTCAACGTCACTCTTAGATTGCAATGTTCAAAGGATATTGCCTGCATGTTTTGTTCTCCGATTCTAATTGTTGAACCAAGTGGTTGAAGTTGAAAGGCTTGCCAAATACGCGGCATTAGTTCACACCAACGACGCTCTCCGTTTCTAATATCACCAATGGGATAGTTTCGATTGCCTATGCCGTCATTTCGCAAGTACATCCAATCGTTACCATAAGGCGGATTCATTCTATGAGTGGGTTCTATTACTTCATTAAGCGGCTTGAGCGATACTTCTTGGCGCCATTCTTCAACAAATTTTTCAATTGGTGGTGGGTTTCCTTGCGAAACTTCTCTAAGTGTTGCGTTGATGTATTTTGTATTGCGCGGCATCCTTTGGCCCCCCCAATAATCGTGGCCTCTGAACCTAAATAATTCCCCTCCGACTGGCCCTCTATTGCGAACTACCTGGTGGACGACGTAATTTCTTTCTAGTAAATTTTGTAACGAGTCCTTTTCCTGCTCTGGAAGAGAATCTTCATCAAACTCATACCATGCGATAGGATTTGCTCTCCTTGAAGACTGAAGACGCAATTGCTCAAGTGCTTTGACATCGATAAATGGTTTTTCAATCGGAGTTAGTTTATTATTAAATCCAAATGGCGGATTAGTAGTTATTTCTGCCAGTAAACTCTCAACCCTATTAGCTAATGTCACATCGTCCACCAGTGAAAGTACTACTGAAGCAATAGTGTCTCCCAGTGGAACTTGCGCGTGGAATCTTCCATGATGAATGCACAACGGAATGGGTGAGTGGGGTGATAAACTCCTGAGGGCGCTGATATGGAATGGCGCCCCGTGCGCCCCTTTTCCAACACGTACTTCGTAAAAATGGCCCAGGCGACCAATTACCAATATTCTGCCTGATTGGACAAATACATTATTTGGATTGGCCGTAATTATCTGGTTTAGAAAACTAATTGATCGGAGCATTGGAGCTGAAATATCTAATTTATCATCATGGCTAGCAGTCCAATTGTTTTGTATGGCCAATAAGTTTAATCCGATTTGTGATTCAAGTGGAGATAAAACTGCAGAAATCAAATAAGCCCAAATTACTGGGTCTTCTGGTATATTTGTTAAGCGCGAATTACCCGCCTTTGTCCTAACTCTAAATTGCCATTTATTTCTTGTAAGTTTTAACGGCCAATCCTTGAGTGCTAGAGGCCTATCTGTCGGCCTATGGGTCAACCATCTGGAAATCCAAGGAGAAGTTATCAAGTCGAGAGAGCCTTTCGGGTGATGATCAAAACCTTCAATCACTACTTTTTTGAAAGTGGTTGGACTTGAGACATGAACTCGTAAACGTACATCTCTTGCCCATGCACTCAATGGATGAGTACCGTTAGAATCTTCACTAGCAAGTTGATCTTCAACTTCTATTTGCAGCCAAGTTAGCATCGCCACTAGAGGTCGCTTTTGGCAGTTATTTGGTTGCTGTCGCCCGTCACGTAATTCTCTCCTTCGCATCATTCTATGTCTTCTATAATCATTGAAAACGCGACCATAATGCTCTTGTTCTCGAGAAGTGATTGCATCGTATACTAATGACCCCATAGTCGAAACTAACTTAGATATATTCCACCCAATTCTTTTTTTCTCATCAGAGATTAGAGTTAATATTGAAATCATTGGAACGGGTGCTGGGAGTTTTCTTCCATCGAGTACAGCTGTATCTTGTAAAAAGGCAAGAAGTTTTCCATCGTGTAATGCGAAGCCAATTTGCAAAATTCTCCGCTCTTCGTGCTGTAATCGGTGACCCTCTTTTATCAAATGAATAATTCCCTTAAGTCGTTCGATTGAACAAGGTAATGAATGAATTGGATCCTCATTATCCCTCAACCTAGCCCATGTAACGTCTGCAGTTCCGTTTACATTGGCTTTTAATTTCGACCAGCGTTGCTTTGAGGTTCGACCTCTTCCCCCGAACAATTCAATTCCTTCTTCATGTTCCCTTGGAGTTAAAACTACATTCCAATCTGTACCTAATGAATTACCAACAATAGACTGGCATAACAGGCAGAGGGTTTCAGAACTAGAATTGTTTTTACAAGCATCACAATTTTGCTTATCCTTAGAACTCATAATGATGCAGCGAGCCAAGGGTATTTGAAGTACGCAAACAAAACATTATGCAGCAATACTAAACAAATTCTAACTTAATTGTGAAAATGCTTTGATTATTCTCTGCTCATCTTCATCATCAATATGTAAATGACAAACAATTCTGATACTATTTGGACCTAGGTCAAAAAGATCGATTCCATGCTTCTGCAACTCTTCCACTACCTTATTTGCAGATTTATCACAAGTCACATAAACCATATTTGTTTGAACGGTATCCAAATCTACAGAGAAGTACTCCATGGAATTAATGGCTGTAGCAATACGTTTTGCTCGCTCATGGTCTTGCTCCATCCTCTGGATATTATTGTCCAATGCGAAAAGACAGGCTTGTGCTAATATTCCCGCTTGTCTCCAACCTCCACCGAACATCTTTCTCCAGCGATGAGCACGAGCGATGAACTCTGTGCTGCCGACCAAGACAGAACCTACAGGAGCACCCATTCCCTTTGAGAAACAAATTGAAACCGAATCATAATCTCTAGTCATTCGTTTTGCATCTACTCCCGTTTTGATTATCGCATTGAATATTCTTGCTCCATCAATATGTGTTTTACATCCATTTTGATTGGCAACCGCTGCGATATCATCTAATGTCTGTTGAGGATAACAAGTGCCTCCACCTAAGTTTGAGGTGTTCTCTACACAGACCAATGTACCGTTTGGGTAATGTCCTTGGCTACCTTCTGATTTTCGTATTGCCAATGCGACATTGTCTGGACTCATGATGCCGTTTATTCCATCGACTAAAGCAATGCTAACTCCACATAATGCTGCGTATCCGCCACCTTCATATTTGTAAATATGAGCGGTTTTATCACATATAATCTCATCACCAGGAACGGTGTGTGCTCGAATTGCAATAGCATTAGACATCGTTCCCGAAGCTACGAAAAGTGCGGCTTCTTTACCGAATAATTTTGCGACTCTATTTTGTAACTCGATGACAGTTAAATCATCACCAAGAACGTCATCTCCAACACTAGCACTCTCCATTATGGCTCGCATTTGAGCGGTTGGCTGGGTTACTGTGTCCGAGCGGATATCTACTCGGTCACTCGGATGGTCGCGCATGTACTCGCCTGTTCGGCAACACACATCAAACCGGTGGTTTTGTGTAATCTTTTACAAAGTCGTAGGCAAGGATTGAAATATACTCGTGATCATTTAGAGTTATGTGTGATTTATTTGGAATGAGTTGTAACGAAGAAGATAGAGCGACGAGAAGTTTACCAATATTTTCAGAATACGCCAACAGAAACCCTGATGGGTGGGGCATTGGATGGTTTGAAGGGAATAATGCTGTAGTGCGTCGCGCTCCATGCAGAGCAGACTGGGATGAGACTTTCTTTGACAGCATGGATAAAGCCCGTAGTCACAATCTAATTGCTCATATTCGCTATGCTACACATGGTGAAGCGAATGATTGTA
>JAACCR010000099.1 GCA_009937205.1 Methanobacteriota archaeon
CAGAGTGGAAATATCTTAATTGCCAATGGAGAGATTTACAATCACCTCAAAATCCGAGCAAATCATACTCACTATCCATGGACTACAAATGGTGATAGTGAGACTATACTTGCTCTGCATGAAAATGCATTAGCAACAACTCAAGGTGCACTATCGGCCAAACAGCATGCTAAATGGATATCCAAACTCAATGGAATGTATGCTATAGCGATATGGAATCCTAGAGATAAGCAGTTGCTATTGGCTAGAGATCCCATGGGAATCAAACCATTGGTGAGGACTGAGGTTGATGGTAGTCTGCTATTTGCAAGTGAAGCCAAAGCCCTTAGGGCGCATGAAGGACATACTCCCCAAATCGATGAACTAGCATTGGTTGCAAGGTTGGCTTGGGAGTATCCGTTAGATGGAACCACATTACTGAAAGATGTTGCACAAATAAGGCCAGGGACTGTTGAAACATGGAGTCTTGACCACAATGATTGCGCGGTATTAACTGGCAAAGCAACAGTGGAAAAACAGAAGGTTGAACCTGCAGATACATGGAACCCTGATTTAGAGGCTAGTAAATTACTGGAATCTTTCGTCGTTAGTGTTGAAGAGAGATTGATGTCAGATGTACCAGTTGGTATAGTTCTTTCAGGCGGACTTGATTCTAGTTTAGTTGCTGCAGTTGCCCATGAAGCAGCCCAAAGAAGCGGTAATCCAGTTCCAGCATGTTGGACTGTTGCGGAGAGTGAAGATAACCCGGATTGGCAGGCTGCTGAGTTAGTAGCATCAAGCCTTGAGTTAGAACATCACCAACATATTTTACAAGAGGATTCATTTGACAAAATGTTGCCTAATTTAGCCTGGCATGGTGAAGATTTAGATGTGACAGTACTATTCTTCCAGCCTCTATTTGAAAAGATGTCAGAATCGGTAACAGTTGGATTGTGTGGTCAAGGAGCGGATGAACTACATGCAGGATATCCTCGTTATAGAGATCTTAATCATCATTCTAGCGTTATTCAATCTCGCTTTGATATGATGAGTCATCCATCTAAAGCAATCATTGAAAATGGTCAATTACCAGTTGGTGATTATTATTATTCAAATGACCATTCAGCAACAGCCCACACCTCTTCATTAGATGACTTCTTACAATTCGAATTAGATAGTGGACAGTTGAGTAACTTCCAATTACGCTTAGTAGATAGACATTCTATGGCCCATTCTGTTGAGGTTAGAGTCCCATTCCTTGGAAAGTCGCACCGCCAAGCATCTCATAAATTACCGATGCAGTGGCGCCTTCCGCCTTCTTTTGAAGAGAAAATAGCACTGCGTCGCGCTGCAGATTTAACCAAGTTACCAGCTGAAATTGTACGCAGAGAAAAATTGCCAGCAGGTACGGCAACATCTCCTATGTTGTTGCAGAATATGTTGGAACAATTAGATGGAAGGGCGCAGCAAATAATGAGTAAGTATCCACTTATTAGCGGTGCTTTCAAAGATCAACCGTATTTAGCAATAGGTTTGGGATTGTTTGAAGCAATGCACATCCTGGATGGTGGTAGAAGTAAGCGTCCAGGGACAGCAATCGATTTACTAGATGAGGTGATATGATGAATTATGTACATGAATACTCGCAAATCCTTGAATCTAAGAGGGAACAGATCACAGCATGGATGGCAAAGAAACGCAGTGAAGTTCCAATTCCGATTTACGGCAGTGTCGATGTAAGGGATGCTGGATGGAAAGTTGCTGTTGTTGATGCGAATCACTTTCCAGCTGGATTTAACAATGTTTCAAAGGAGGATGAACCACATCTTGCAAAACTTCTAAAAAATCATATTTCGAGGATTAAATCAGAATGTAAATGGGTTCATTTGTATCCTGAATCTCATACTAGAAATGCAGGTTATATTGAGAATGTAGCGACTATACAGCGTTTACTTATCCATTCAGGATTTAGATGCACAGTTGGTTCACCGGAATTATCTGCTCACGGTTCATTGGCGGGAATTTCAGGTCCGTTGCATTTGTCAAGAGTTGAGTTGAAACTTGAAAATGGGACAGAGGAGTTATTTGTGGAAGGTGAAAGACCTTGCTTAATCTTACTGAATAATGAGCTTACAGAAGGAATAGTGCCTGGCTTATCTGCTAATAATGTAAGCCCACCGCCGAGCATGGGATGGCATCGACGTAGGAAATCAGAACACTATGTTTGCTTGCAAAAATATGTTGATGAGATGGCACAATTGTTAGAAATTGATAGTTGGCATTTAATGGCGAATTGGTTTGTTTCAGAGAATAAATGTCTTGATGAAGAGAATTGCAGGGTGGCGTTGGCAAAAGAAGTAGACGAATTTATAGAAAATATAAGAGCCAAATACGAATCACTTGGAATAGAAAGAGAACCTGTCGTTTTTGTAAAAAATGATAGAGGAACATATGGGCTTGGTATTATGGCGGTTAAGGAAGGGAAAGAATTACTTGAACTGTCTAATAGAAAGATGAAGAAACTAATGTATTCTAAAGGCGGTGCCGATGTTGAAAATTTCTTAATTCAAGAAGGAGTTCCAACTCTTCTAACAGAAAAGGGTGGAGCGCCGGTTGAACCTGTTGTTTATTTGGTCGATGGTGAGGCTGCTTCTTGGTTCTATAGAATAAATGATAAGAAGGGTGACATGGATAATTTAAACTCCCCTAGTGCAGAATTCTTTGATTCATCAGAAGTTGGTCACCTCTATGGTGAGCATGCAAAAGGATGGCATGCTTTGGTAGCAGAATTATCGATGTTGGCAATGGGGTCAGAAGCGATAAAGTATGCTAATGAATCATCTAATTAATAATTTGATTCAAGTTTTAATCATTGTTGGGGTTTTTGATCATCACTAGCGGTGATTGGATCATCGCCCATTCCAACGATTTCATAATTTGAGGGGAATAATGCGATAGCAACTGCAGCTATTAGGGCCAGTAGTCCCCATCCAAACATTTTGCGAACAAATAGCATTTCAAGGGATAATGCACATAGTAATAGGCCACCGATATTGGAAGTCCATACCAATGTTTTGAATGTTCCAAGGCTAACACCTGGAGTCCCCTCTTTACGGTATGGCCCGAATTCTCCTCCGAATCTTTGGGCTTCTTCATTGGCATCTTTTGTCATAGTAATTCCTCACAAATCTATCATTGTTATCGCATCTGTAGGACAGGCGAGTACGCATAATCTGCAGCCAGTACACGCATCGCGAATTATCTTGGCCTTACGATTACTTTCAACTTTGATGAATTGACTGGCCATATCTACTTTGTATAGTTCGATGGCATCATCATCACAAACTATTGTGCATTGGTCGCAACCAATACATTTCTCTGGAGTTACATATGCAACAGTTCCTTCTCCACCCTTTGTATTAGCGCGCTGTTCTCCACGTTGACGATTTAGAGAGGTGCGAATGGCCACAGCCTCAGCCGCTCGTCTCTTGGCCAACTCGTCACTGGTGGTCATACTACCACCTCGTCCGTCCCTTCTCTTTCAAACTTGGCAACACTTAGGTTGACTAATAAATCTCCAACACAATAGAATGCACCAACCAATAGAGGTGGATTCCAAGCGGTTAATCCCGTCCATGGTACTTCGTTGGCCCATGTCCAATTGGCCAAGTGTGTGCCCCACAATTCCATTGCTAAGGCCGCCCAAGCCATAGCAGCATATAATCGAGGTTGAGGACCCCATTTTGTGAATGCGAGTACGAGCAATAGGAGGAATAGTGCAGATGTATCGCCTCCACTGTAAACACCATAAGCGACGAGAGGAATAAATGGGGTCAAGCAAAGCATGGCGAGGTTTTCCCTCATCTTATTGGCGATAATCCTGCCAAGATCAAATAGGAAATAGTGACCGACTGGAACGAATAGAGGCATTAGTCCACGTTGGTATTCATAGATTAGCCAAACTTCACTGAAGAATAGTTCCATTGGAGTGGCAAATGCCAACACTGTCAGCATTTCTATCCGTTCTTTTCGAGTGGTCTTGTAGAATATATATCCAAATATAGACCAACACCAAATGTTGACTGGCCATTCAGCCCATTGGTCTGGAATAATTCCATTCAGGCCAGTAGCACTGATGTACAAACCAATGCCTATTGTAAGTACATACAAGGCTGGTCTGTTCATGAATGGCGCTAGTGACTGCACTTCTTAGCACTAGGGGTGACAGCCTCAAGCCTTGATTCGGTCTAGTGAATCAGTATTTGCAGCAACAGCTTCAGATTTCTTCGCATCAACTTGTTTTGCTAAGAATGTAACAACATCAAGAATTTCAATATCTGCATACTTTTCATCACCTTCAAACTTCAAACACTCAAAGTGAGCAACACATTTAGGACATGATGTAATCATCGTATCTGCTCCAGTAGCACGGATTTCTTCCATACGAGATACACGAAGTGAACGAGCATCTTCGTTACATGACATCATACTTGAAACACCACAACACATTGCATCTTCTCCACTGTGTTCCATCTCAACCAAATTAACTCCTTCAACGGCAGTAAGCAATTCACGTGGTTCATCATAGACTCCCATTTGACGACCCAATCTACATGGATCATGGTAGGTTACAGTAGTATCTTCAGTACTCAAGTCCATATCAAACCCTTGTTCTGTTAAGTATTCAGTTGTGTGCATTACCTTGACTCCCTCTAGTTCATAATCTCGAGCAAAGGTTCTGAAACATTCTGCACAAGAAGATACCAAGGTGTCTATTCCAGATTCCTCAATCTTGCGTTGATTATAGGCCTTTAGTTTTTCAAATACTTCATCAAGACCTTGCCACTTTTGGTCGTGGCCACAGCACTTTAGGAAGTCTCTTCCAAGATATGAAACTTCATTGCCCATCTCTTCAAACAAAGTGAAAGCTGCGGTTGTTGATGCTCCTAAGTTCATCTCACCATCATTGACATGTGAAAATACCATCTCTTGGTCGAGATAATCAACACACCCAGGATAGTATCCTACCTTGGAAGTAATTGGGTAATCTTCAGTTGTGATAAAGTCAGCATCAGCTTCTTCCTCTGCTTCAGCAGCAAGAACTGCCTGAAGTACTGTGTGCGGTATCTCTGCTTGTGATGCACCAACGATTAGTCCACGCCTAATGTCGACATAAGAGTCGTAATCGACAAGTTGCGGGCATGCGTTAGTACAAGCAGAACATGTCAAACATGAATACATCGGGACACCATCATCCTCATTATTCCAAGAATTGTAAATGATGTTTAATTTGTCTCCACCAGTGAATAGGCGGACAGGGCAAGCATCGTCACAAAGGTCACAACCGTAGCACTTGTTCATCTCAAACTCATATCCACGAGCCATGTATCTTAGTAATACAAATACAAGGGCACCGAATGTTAGACATGGAATAAACATAGCATAGGTTAATTTTGCATCCATTGAGTTAGGGTTTCTATGGTATGATGGATTTTCAATAGGAGAGAACTTGCCATTTCCAAGAGCCATGTCCTCGGAACTTGAAAGGTTGACACTCGTTCCTGCAAGACTCTCGTGTGCATCCTCGTCCCAAACCAATAGTGGTTGGAAAGAAGCGATATTCATAGAAGTTTCAGTGGTAATAGAGGAATTTTGGGCAAGTAGACCAGTTGCCTGGACAGTCATTTGATAGTCATAGGTTCCTACATTGAGTTCAACAGTTGCTCCATCACAGTTAGTGAATGATGAAACGGTTTTTCCAGATGAATCAGTAACCATAAAAGTTGAAGTTAACATATCTGCAGTAGATAATTCATTGATCTTTCTTTCACTAGATCTATACTCGCAAGCCATGTCAGTGGTAATCGTTTCCACAGTCTTGTGGTGCCCATAAGGGAAATAAGTTGTATCTTCAGTAACTGTAAATGAGCCTGCAGCAATCCACTCAGCATCTCCAGAGAATGAATCTGTAACCGATGCAGCATTTATTCCATTAGCAGCATCTTGATGCCCATTGGCATCTCCAAAATCAGTAATAATATATCTAGCGGGTTGATACAAATTCCAGTCAAGCCAAGCAGTAGTCGGTACTATCTCTGTAGAAGACCAACCATACGAATCGGTAAATTCATTGGTAGAATGAACATGAACATCAACTGGTTGTGACCTCATCTCTTCAAGTTCACCGTAATCAGCAATTGTAAGCAATCCCTTTGCATCCCAGAAACCATCATCATAAACATCCCAAGTGGAAACTGATATTGCAGTTGAAACCATTAATGCGCCAACAAGAATTCTTTTGCCATGCGCTGGAGTGAAGCCAGCACCCCAAGCCTTTACCATCATAGTTCGAGTCACGAAATATATGACAATCCATATTAAAATCCCAGTTAATACCCATGGAATGGCATTGAATGCATCCGCAATCCAGGGCTCTCTTACACCACATAACAGATCTCCATGAGAATCCAATTTACAAAAATCTGATCTATTATTACCATATAACTGTAAGAAAATATTAATCGAAAAGACAGAGATAAACCATACATGCGCAATATATACAACTCCTGCACTTGCGAACCAAGGGTCTTCTACAGGTCTCTTTTCACGACCTCCAAGCAATGGTGGAAGTACTAAAATTCCTACTGGGACTCCAGTAAGAGCAGCTCCCCACCATGCAGCGTTCCAAGGGAACGAAGGCTGACCAAATATGTCTCCCAAGAATCCAGTAGGTACGGAGAATTGCGGTAGATATTCTCCCCAGCGAAGGTAACCATATGAGAATAATACGTACCAATCAGGGAAAACGAATCCTGCTTGAGCATATGGATCAGCAGCACTGTGTAATGGCGGTGGAATTAGCCAAGAATAGAATAATAATACCGCAGCCATAACCGAAAAGATAAGCACGTCACGAAGAACTTCATGTGGCCAAAAAGCATGGCCCATTCGTGTACGCTTTCTTTTTTCATTAACACTTTGCAAGTTTTCCTTCTCATCCATGTAGGAGGAAGCAACTCTTCCAAGATTCTCTACTAATCCCATAATTTAATCCTCCAAAATATCAATGTGGCTCCGCAATGCCCTGTACCCAAACAATAAACAAATGAATAATAATCAATAATGTTACAATCACTGGTAGAATGAATACGTGAATAAAGTACATTCTTGTAACTGTCCTAGGGGTAAGTGATGTACCGCCGAATAGAGCAGTTGAGGCAATCTTTCCGATCAATGGCGATGAGTTGGCCATATTAATTCCGATAACTGCAGCACCATATGCCAAGGAATCCCACGGGAGTAAATATCCAGAGTAGCCAAAGAAGATGGTTAGGAACATTAGTGCGACTCCGATAAGCCAGTTTAATTCACGAGGGTTTCTGTATGCACCTGTAAAGTAAACTCTGCACATATGCAAGAAAACACTTGCTACCATGAAGTGAGTGCCCCAATGGTGAACTGCACGAAGGATATAGCCGAATGGTAATTCGGTCATGATATATTGCATACTGGCATATGCAGGGGCGGGATCACCTTCTCCACCCGGTACGTAATAAATACCAAGAACAGTTCCAGTAATTACCAAAATAATGAATGATAGGAATGAGATTCCACCTAAACAGTATAATGGGTACCAGTACCAAATAATTCTCAACTTGTATTTTTCAGCGTGACTTAGCGGCATTTGTCTGTGCATATTGTAGTAGGCACCTTTCGACATGTTCCAATAGTCTTGTAATCTAAATCTAGTATCTAGCCAAGAGAACACCCAAAGGAATGATCTCTCTGCTACACCCATTTTTCCTGTTGATTCAACTGCACGAAGAATGTCTCTACGTGGCATATCTTCTGATTCCTTGCGCAGGGTGAACGCTACAAGAACCACTACGAAGGCGATGAAGAACCAAAGAATCCAGAACATTGTTGTCATTTCATTTCACCTCAGTCACAATATGTGTACCAATCCACATAATCTGGTAATCCTTCAATAATATCACCATTCATGGCGATTGGAATTATTGGCAATCCTACAGGAGCAGGGCCACCTGATCTGCGAATACCTGCGTACTTGAATTTAGCACCATTGGAACGATTTGTATTTGCATTCATTTCCAAAGCAGTAGGATCAAAACGAGATGAGTGGCAAATACAGAATAATTTAGTTCCACCGGCATCACCACCACCAGGAATCCATGAGTCTACAGTATAACGATTAGTAACTAATTGCCAACCCGGAATACAGCATAAATGTGTACACCTTGCAAAAACCATTACTAAATTCTCACTAGGTAGTAATCTTGGGTCTGCATCAGATAAGTCTTCAAAATGACCGACATACTTCCCAGTACCGTCATATCCTTCCATGAATTGGAATCTTGCTTTACCATTGGAAACAGGGCTACCTGCATTCTTTGAGTGATCAACATATGTTACTACAATCGGAACTCCGTTCCAAACACCAGCAGCTCCTGATGAACCAGTGGAACTCTTTGCAGCTTCAGCAACGAAATCCGATTTCTTCATTACTTGCTCGTGCATTGCTCCATACCATGCTTCATCTTCACGACCCTTGGCCCAATATTTTGCAGCAAGGTCTCCACCGGTGCTATCGCTAGGTGGCAGTAATAGGGATGCAAAACCAAGAACTCCTAGAGATGCTGCCAATACTCCGGTAGCAGTATTGAAGCCATAACTAAGGAATTGGCGTCTATTGATTAATGAATCTCCTAATGCTTGGGGAGATGATTGTTCACCACTCGGTGCCGGTTTGAGGTCGTATTCGCGAGACATAAATATCACCAGTTGTACTCCTTCCAGTCCTTTGTATGCTCAGGTACGAACTTATTCATACCATACTTGACAATAATAGTATCAGGTAAGACATATTTGAGGTAGATCATTCCCATCAATGTGGTAGTCGTTAATGTCATTGCTAAATGGAATGATAATTGTTGTTGATCCCAGCCGTTGAACAGTCCATAAATTAATGAAAAAGACCAGTAGCAACTCCAGAACAATCCCCACACGAAGAAGAATAGTGTCAGATATGATGCGCCCGATGGAGCTAATGTTGCACTGATAATTGAGCCTGGCTCGGCAGGATTGAATACTCCATGATCGATTGCTTTTTCCATCTGCTCTTCAGTCAGTGAAGCATTTTCCAAAGCAGTTCTAGCATCAGCAATACTGATGTTTCCTTTTGCAACACCTCGCAATAGGGTGGTAATTGTATCATCCATCACTGGTCACCTCTCTTCATCAACTTGTAGCGAAGTCGTAACATATTACTGCGTCCCTTGTATGAGGTAGAAAATCCATATCTTAGAAGTAGGCCTGAGAAAACTATTACACCGATTACAGCACTAACTCCGAGTAATCCGAGCCAATGAGCCCTTAGTGGAGCTCCCATGTCATGTAAATCGATTCCATGTGAAGAAGGCTCAGGGGGGCTAACGTTTCCATCGCCAGCAAACAAAGCTCTCGTTCCAAGGGCGATACTATCTGCATCTCCCTCAGGGAGGGCGAATAATAATTGATTCCACTTATCGTCTTCACCAGGAAGTCCTTCTCCTGAAACCGAGTTACCGGTAATCCAGAAATTAACGCTACCTTCTCCTGCGGCAGGGGCGGTCCATGTCAAAAGCCACGAGCGATCCTCTTCGCTTGCTGAAGCGTCAGTGTGAGTGAGTGTTGTCACATCTTCTTGCCAATTTTGTCAATCTGTTCCAGCGAGTTCCCCTGCACTAATGCGCATTGAAAATCCAGCGGTATAAATTCCACCGGCAGGTCCGCCGATTAGTTGTAGGCGAAATTCATATGTGTCACCCGCATTCCAAGCATATGGGACATTGTCAAGAATCACTTGGACCGAATTATCTGCAGCACCATTATGGCACAAACAACCCTGTTTTGCCACGTCATCAATAGTCTCTCCAGCATTGGATTGTTCTCCCCCAATGCCGGTGTGATATGATGTTGCAAGGCTCGGAAGAAGCAATAGCGCGACCAGTCCTAGAAGAAGTGTAATTCTCGTAGAAAAAGAGCCAACTCGCATAGCCACACCCAAGATGTTCTTAGCGACTTGGATGGACCCCTTAAACATTGCTTGCAATTGTGATGGATAAATGCCTCGCAGTGTTGCGTTTTGAATATCCATAAAATACGAAGTAATTCTTATAAAAATTAATGGCCCGAGATTGCCAAATCAGCCATTTTTGCGGTATTTTTGAGTTTAGTAATCAAAGGTTTGATTCACTACGAACTCCTGCCCTAGATAGGTGCAACGAATGTCAAGTCATACCTTTGATAATATTTACAACTTAAGTAATGAACAATTAGAACAACTGGATAAGGCAGAAGAGTTGATGGTGAAAAATCATCTTGGCGCCGCGGAACAATTACTTCTCAAGATGTTGGAGGAAGAAGAAGGATGCATTCCAGTCCTATCCAATCTTGGACATTTGTATGGGCGCCACCTCTCGGAATTCGAGAATGCAATAAAGTATTATGATTTGGTTTTAGAATTGGAGCCAGATAACGCGTGGGCAAGAGATGCAAGAAGGCGCTATCTGCGTTATGTTGAGTTGGATTAAGTAACACGCGACAGCCAAAGTTCATTGAGGTTCATTGCCACCATTAGGCCGATGGAAGCCTCACAGATCCTTATTGCCGGTGTTGGTGGTTTGGGTTGTGCTTGGGCAAAAAGAGCATATGAGAAGTGTGGAAGAGGCGCTGATGTAGTTCTCATCGACGCTGACGATTCTAGTTTAACCGGCTGTGAATCGGCCCACGTATTGCGCTTAGGACATACATTGGATTCAGTAGGCTGTGCAGCTTTACCTCCTTTAGCAGAACAACGAATGAGGGGACTTGCACCTCTTGCTAGAACGATATTAGAAGATGTTGAATTGGTTGTTTTACTAGTCGGATTGGGTGGCGGCTCTGGCACGGGGGCGGCTCATGAATTTGCCCGTCAAGCAAGACAATCTGGAGCGGTTGTATTATCGGTGGCAGCACTACCTTTCGATATACAACAAACACGGGCGGAAATTGCTGCTGAAGGCCTTGAGCGTTTGCAAAACAATGCACACATCACAGTGCAATTATCACTTGAAAGACTTGCAAGGCAAGCGAGACAAAAGGGGACAGCATGGCAGATGGGTGCTGAATGGATTGAAGATCTTGTAGATGGTTTAGTCAGAACCCTGCTAAGAATGGGTTTAATCAATTTGGATTTAATGGATTTGCGCGCAATAGTCGATACCGAAGGTGGATCTACTATGTTAGTCGGTGTAGGAAGGGCGGATGAGCCAGAAGAAATTTTGAAATCTGCGATGATGGCACCTTTGGCAGAATTAGATGTTAGTGGTGCTAAGGGATGTTTAATTCAAATTGAGGGTGGACAAGGAATGACCATTGGTCAAGTTGAAACAGTTGCAAGCATGTTTACCGCTGCTCTGGATGCTGATGCGCAAGTTATTCTCGGAGCGAGAGTAAGTGATGACCTGCATGATTCCATCAGAGTCGTAACATTACTATCTGGAATTGATGGTTGAACTCAGTCATCTAATTCTATGACGTCAGAATTCCATTCAATCTCATCACTGATAGATTCTACTGGTTTACCCCATTCAGTGGTGGAATCTTGTTGCCAGTTGCCTTCCATCTCTTGAGTATCTTCTTCAACAATTACTGTTAGGTCATCTAGTTCAGTAATTTCTTCAACTTCGTGTGAATCACTGTCGTCGGATAATTCTTCAGATTGTGCAGCCTTTTTATCAAATACAGATTTAGTTATTCGCTCGACTTCAATATCTTGGTCTCTATTATCTACAATACTTGTCAATACTGAACGTTGCATCCATAATACAGTTAATATTACTACCAAATGTCCAGCCATCATAACAACGGTTATTTCCTTGAGAACCACTGTTAGCATAGCAACTGATCCTGCGTAGGCATATCCGAATGCCAATCCCCAAGGAAGAGCATTATTTTGATTAAATAATGGGAATTTAGACTTCACGCCACGTGAAGTAAGAGTCCATATTGCCATGAATACGGTGAATATCATCAGCATGATTTCTTCGATAAACAATTCAGCACCATTTGCTGTCATCGGTGCCCATTCAGAATGGCGCCAAATCGTTAATGCATGCCAGGTAATGAAGGCTTGAGCCATTAACGTCCATTTCCAAGTAAATGCAGATGTTGCTACATATTGAGATGCAGCAACTCTTGATTTCCATGACCAAATCACAGCAAAAATATGTAATCCCAAAGCTGTAACTAGGTAGGGTAGGTTAGCAAGCAATATTTTCCATGGTACGATATCATCTCCTTGTATTAAGTGGAATATGCAGACTCCAATGAATGCAATTAGTAAAATTGCAAGTCCATGGATAATCGCTTGAGCCATCGGCTTCCCTCTTTTCTCTGTTGATTGAGGTCGATTTGAAACAGAAATAGTAGAAATCCATTTTGCAAAAGATCGTCCTTGGACTATGCTCCAAATAATGAATAAAGAGGCTAGAGTATATGGGATTACACTCTCGAAACCAGACATTGCGCCTTCGCCAGAAAACAAAAACATCAGTACGAGTATGGTAAATGCTGACATTACTAATGGAAATATACAAATCCTAAAACTAAAAATCACTCTTTTCAATCTACTTACTTGGTCACTAGCAGCTTGTCCTTCATCTGAATCATTCAATTCTTTGCTTGGAAGTTTTGTTAACTTCTGTACGAACTCGTTATTGGATAGAACTGCAGTAATTGCATATCCAAAGGACACAGAAATAAAACTCATGGCAGCATATGTTGTCAGGCTATCAATGCTAGCAATTATGTAAAAAGTAGTTGAAAACATCACTATTAGTGCGATGTGAGGCAGTGTTTGAGGAGATAATAGTGTCTTAATAAGACCCCAAATCGATGTTTTTTGACTTGATAAATCATCAAGAACGGAATTAACCACCTGTTCTATTACCATTTCAGATTCAACTGTGGAGGCGTTAGCCTCTATATCATCTGCCACATTACTAGGGAATCGGTTCTCTATTTTCAGTGTATGGCAAGAATATTCATATGAAATCTAATTGAAGGAGTGCATTCTGGCTTGCTACATGGCAAAGAAACTGACCAAGGCTCTGCGTGGTAAGAGGCGCTGGTTTGGTGTTGCTGTTTCGCCTGATATTACAACGCGGAGTCAGTTACAAACAATAGTCAATAACTTACAAAAGTTCTTGGGCAGCAAAAAAGAAATAAAACTTATGGATTTTTACAATGGTGGCAGTGAGGCTGCTGAGTTGGCACATACTAACTTAAGAGAAACTCTGCCAAAAGTTTCCTTAAATAGTGAACAAGGATTGGCAATAATTCAGGTTCCACACGAGGTGTCAAGTGAATTTAGAGAACTGATTGAAACCGAGCAAGGTTATGCAGAATACTCTATGCTTAGCGTTAGTATGAGCGGGAAAATACGTTTGATTAGAGAAAGATTGAATTTGCCTAAGCCAAGTAGAGAGCGTAGATGATTTCAATCAGTACTGCAACACTATCTTCATGATGCCAATGCCGGTGGCGTACAATATGTCCGGCGGAGGAACAGCACCAGCAATGAAGATGAGTGATGTATTCATATTGGTCTCGATTTCAATATTAGTTGGTTCATTAATTATGCATTCTTGGCCTCAACCTATATCTCTTAGCAACGATGTTTCTCACTCTACTAATCTTTCTCTTAGCGAAGGTGATGAAATAAATATGCGATTCAGTGCATCTAATGCAACAACGGTGACAATTATTCTAGAAGGAACGGTTGTAGAAGAAATTGCAATGGTTGAGGATTCTGAAGAAGAATTTTCTTTAAAGATGGAATCTAGTAAGGACTACAACCTAGTTATTTCTGTTAGTGGAGAAGATAATACTAGCATCACTGAAGTATTCATTTCAATCGATAGACAAAGTATGTTGGATAAGATCGTATATCCATTCGGAATTTTACTGCTGGTTTTTGGTTTGTATAAGCGTAAAGAAGAGAAAGAGTTAGAAAGTTCCAAAGAGGAAATTCTTGATGCAGAAATAGATATTTAATTGGGCTAAATTAATTATATTTAGGCCAAATTAAATCTTCACCTTCGTCTAGATTCAATAGCTCACCTGAAGTGGTTTTTATTTGTAGTTGGCCTTTTTCATCCAATCCAACAACCTCACAAACCTCAGTTCTATAGATTGGGTTGCCCAATGAAACTACAGTGTTGTTAATTTCTTCTAAAGTGATTTTGAGCAGTTTAGCAGAGGAATAATTGGGGATGTTGCTCCTCTGTTCGAGCAGTGAGGATAAAGCCGCACTAATCACCGATGAAAATTGGCTAAAATCAATATCTAAATTCAGACTTTGGTTTAGTGTTGCGATCTTAAAATCTTGCTTTTCTAGGGGTTGTGCAGAAAAAATATTAGCCCCGATTCCAAGAACCAAACTTATTTCTGATGCAATGCTTCTCCCTTCAAGCAAAACACCAGCTACTTTGGCCCATTCAGAAGATTCATTTTGCAACAGGATATCGTTTGGCCACTTGAGTCTAATTCGTTCATGGCATTCACTGCTTGAAATTGCTCTTATGGTATCAACAACAGCAAGCCCGCCAATCAATTGTAGGTCGGAGTGGACCAGTTCGCTTTTGCCATCGTGTACAATCCAAGAACCTGCAAATGCATTCGTTTCGCTAGTCCAAGTACGTCCTCGCCTCCCCTTGCCTTCAAGTTGCTTTTTGGCATGAATGGAGGTGCCAATTTGACCTCCACTATCGAGCAACATCTTGTTTGTTGAGTCGACTTCATCAAATATGCTAACCGGGCAATTTGAGAATGGCTTCCAAATTGCATATACGGTCAATTCTTCACCATCTTCGAATTGCTTGCTTGAAAATTCACGGCACGACAAACCATTTTGAAGGCAAATTCTTTTTGTATCGTTTCCTCTTTGATTATTTGAAACTAAAATAAGAGCCATTCCAGTGGCGGTCATCAATTTCCCAGTGGATATCATTTTCACTAGTCGTGAAACAAGTCCAATTGAGTCGGTATCTAGTAATGCGGCTTCTTCAAATGGTCCAAGCACCTCGTCTTCCGAACTTGGTAATCCAAGATATGGTAAATTCCAGATGATTAGGTCATGTAGTTCTTGACCAGACCACTGATTTATTTCACCATCTTCCTTAGGGCCTGGGCCACCTTCTTGGATATCGATATCAATATCTGCAATTTCGGCTGAATGTCGGGATGCCATCACCGCAAATGGATTGATGTCACAGGCCTTTACCTTCCATCCTTGGCGAGCGGCTAATAGGGATAGTGCTCCACTGCCGCAACCGATTTCAAGACATCTTTTTCCACGCCCAGCGCCAATTCTAACAATGGCATTAGCAAGGAGATCAGTATCTTCTCTAGGGGGGTATACTGTGGGTGGAATACTGAGTGTGAAAGCTTCTCCCTTCGGGGCTTGCCAAATAATTGATTTTATTGGCCTCTTTAAACGGTCAATTTCCTGCTCGGCGCTAGTAAAATCGAAGGGTCTATCGTCCGCCATAACCATCCCGAAGAGGTCATATGACGAAGCCTTTATGGCTGTTAACTTGTAACACAAAATGCGCCCAGTGGCTCAGATGGCGACATTCGCCCAACTCAAAGCCACTTCTGGGAACGAGCTTCGCGCTGCGAGGCGCTATTCTCCCGCTCCGCAAGTTATAAGAGGAGTCTGCAAGTCGGCCCAAAAGCCCAAGTTGCTACTTTGGGCCTGTAGCTCAGTCAGGTAGAGCGTCGGACTTTTAATCCGATGGTCGCGGGTTCGAACCCCGTCAGGCCCGCCTGAAAGGGTGGCAGGCAAGGGTGCAAACGGGGTACGGGGACTTGACATGGTAGTAAAGAGCGCAACAAAAAAGCGATTAATGGAACTGGGTGTCTCCGAAGAGTTTGCCCACAAGTTAGCAACTGACCGAAATATGACTGATATTAAGGGTCTATCTTCCGATGAGATTGCTGCAGTACTAGGTGTTTCCAAAGATTCTGAGCAATTTACCAACGTAATGTCTGTTATTGCGGAGCAAGGTTCTCGTCGCAGAGCAGCAAAGAAGAGCAAGAAAATTACAATCCGTGCAAAGACTGTTGATGATTTCGACCGACCAGAAATCACTTCTAGATTCAATGCACTGAATCACGTATTAGTGCCGCACCAAGAATTGGTCGGCAAAGCAAATATTTCAGCTGAGGAACAATTCGCAATAGAAAGCGAACACCTAGCACCTTGGAATATAGTTGAAATGGATGAGGAAACTGAATTGCCTCGTCTAGCAAAGGAACTTCTTCCAAAGATTTTGATTTCAGACCCTGCTGTTCAAGCGATTAAAGAAACCGCTGAACTTGCAGACATGGCTGACTTGGCTGCTGATGCAGACCATACACCACTTCCTGCTGGTTGGATTGCCGACCGCGTTATCAAAGTTGTCCGCCGATCCCCGTCGGCTGGCAAGTCTGTTGCATACCGTCTAATCGTAGAGGGTAACTGAGGGGAGGTGTCTATCATGCAAGAAATAATTCAATCATTTTTCAAAGAGCGAAGTTTAGTGAATCATCAATTAGCGTCATACAACGACTGTATTCC
>JAACCR010000100.1 GCA_009937205.1 Methanobacteriota archaeon
AATTTGTCACTTTCACAGGGAATTAAGCCAAACACTCAATCTTCTGCAACCTTCTTGGATATTTTCCATTGAAGTTGCATATGAAATCCGAACCAATCCTTCTCCGCCTTCCATCAATGATCCTGGAATCAGTTGCACTTGCGCTTCTTGCAATGCCCTTGTTGCAAACTCAACATCGCTCATTCCTGTTCCAGTAACATCACAAAGAGCATAGAATGCACCTTCTGGTTTAGGAACTACTATGCCTGGCATTTCACATAATAACTGATGAATCACTTCACGTCTTTCGCTAAATTGCTTGGCCATATCTGCAGTTTCCTCTTGTAGGCCTAAGGCTACTGTTGCTGCTGGCATTAGGAAGGTTGCAACGTGTGTAGCCGCACTTGCGTTGATTTTCTTTACCGCAGACATCGCCCCACTTGGACCTGTGATCCAGCCCAATCTCCAACCGGTCATAGCCCAGCCCTTTGACCATCCACCAATGGTAATTGTTCTCTCAGCACCTCCAGCAATAGTTGCTGGTGAGGTATATGGATAATCTTGCCAAACAAGTGTTCCGTAAATCATATCATCAACAATCCATAAGTCATTTTCAATAGCTAGATTTACTAATTGTTCAATTTCTTGAGGAGTATATACTGCTCCAGTTGGATTGTTTGGAGAGTTGATCATTATCGCCTTTGTCTTGTTGGTAATCGCTGCTTCCAAAGCATCAAAATCTGGATGATAATTATCCCTTCTTACTGGAACGTGAATTGGTACTGCTCCTAATAATTTGAGCATCCCATCATAGGAAGGCCATGCTGGTGATAATAACAGAACTTCATCACCTGCGTCAAGTGTTGCCATCATCGCGTATAGCAAAGCCTGTTTACAACCTGGAGAAATCAGAACGTCATTTGCATCTGTTTCAATACCATGTTTATTATTCAGATGAGATGCTACTGCTTGGCAAACTTCTGGAGTTCCTTGTGTTCTTGTATATGCTGTTTCTCCTCGGTCAAGGGCTGCCTTTGCAGCTTCAACGACTGGTAAAGGGGTGTCAAAGTCCGGCTGTCCTACCGTAAAACGAATTACTTCTGGACCTGGTGGCGTTAAGAATGCTGCAAAACCGGTGCCAACATTGGCAATGTTACGATTTAATTGAGGCATGGAATCACCGAATATTCACCTATTAGGTGATTACGATTTGAGCCGAAAGGGTGCAAGTTATTGAAATCACCCCAAATTAAGAGATGGTGAAATATCGTTGCTATTCAATGACGGAAGAGGCGGTGACCGGTAAATAACATTGAAATTCCTCTCTCATTTGCTGCATCGATTACCTCTTGATCTCTAATTGAACCACCAGGTTGAACGATAGATGAAGCACCTGCATCAGCAGCACGGATTAGACCGTCTGCGAATGGGAAGAATGCATCAGAGGCTAGTACGCAACCTTGTGCTCTATCACCGGCTCTTCTCGCTGCAATTCTTACAGCTTGAACTCGACTGGTTTGTCCTGGACCAATTCCAACTGTTGCAGTTCCTTGAACCATAACGATAGAATTAGATTTGACTTGCTCACAAACTCTAACCGCAAATTTCATGCTAGCAATTTCTGCTTCTGTTGGTTCAACTTCTGTAACAACTTTGGCTTTATCCCAGTCGATTACTGGAGGTTCTTCGGTTTGAGCTAACCAGCCACCTTCGATTGGTTTTGGCAGGAGGATACGTTGTAATGGTGCTAGGCGATCGTTTGGAGAATCAATGGTTAATATTCTGCGATTCTTCTTTGCCATGGCTATTTCTTTAGCACCTTCAGTATATCCAGGCGCCATCAATACTTCAAGGAATAATGGTGCAATTGCATTTGCAGTGTCACACTCAAGTGGTTCGTTAAAGCAAATAATTGAACCAAAAGCAGATTCTGGATCGCTTGCTAATGCCATTTCATAGGCTTCTAATTGAGTTGTACCCAATGCTGCACCGCATGGATTATTATGCTTGACAATGACACATGCATGAGGAGTTTGTGGCCACTCGTCGGTAGAAAGGGCACGACATAAACGAAGAGTTGCGTCCGCATCCGTGTAATTATTGTAAGACATTGCTTTACCACCCTCGACTCTAGCGGTAACCAAAGACTTGTGTTGGCCGATTTCCTTTGGATTCAAGTAGAGTGCTGCTGCTTGGTGGGCGTTTTCACCATAGCGTAAGTTGTGAGATTTTATTGATGCTGAAAGCAATATGGAAGGTAGGCGTTGATTTTGCTCTTCGGTTATATCGCTATCTTGTGGACGTCCAACAAAGCGGGAATGTAATTCATCTGCTATTGCCATATCATAGGTTGCAGTGTGTTGGAATGCTTCTAACGCCAGTTGTTTTCTAATCTCCATAGAAACTCCTTCTGCACCATTTGCATTGGATAATGCAGATAGAACTTCAGTGTATGATTGTGGATTAACGGTGATTATTACATTTCGATAATTCTTTGCTGATGCCCTAACCATTGTCGGACCTCCAATATCTATCATCTCCAATA
>JAACCR010000019.1 GCA_009937205.1 Methanobacteriota archaeon
ACAAAATGTCTAACCAACGACCTGTGGGTTCCCGCAGAGGTTGACTTTGTAATTGAGGGATATACAATACCAGGGGAAACAAGAACTGAAGGTCCTTTTGGAGACCATTTTGGATATTACTGTTTAGAAGAAGAATATCCAGTAATGCATGTAACAGCAATTACACATCGTAAAGACCCAACCGTTCCAATGACAATTGTTGGAGTACCACCTATGGAAGATGGTTACTTAGGTGAGGCAATTGGTGATGCATTTAGACCAGTCTTACAATTTCAACACAGAGATGTTAAAGATTTATTTTTACCTCTAGAAACTGGTTTTCATAATCTTGCAATTGTGGCTTCCAAACAACGTTATCCTAGACAAGCAAGGAAAACAGCCCTGGGATTAATGGGTGCAGGACAAATGATGTTCTTAAAATCCATAATTGCAGTAAATGAAGATCATAATGTAAAAGATCTCGAGGCTTTACTGAAAGCTTTGGATTATAATGTAAGAATCCCTGAAGATTTAATCATCCTTGATGGAATGGTCGCTGATTCTCTAGCTCATGCCTCTCCATGGCAGAATGTACATTCAAAATTGATTATTGATGCGACTACGCTAACTGATAATGACCCTAGGTCTAATGAACCAAAGATGATGGGTTGTCCTGATTCATTGAGTATTTCGGCTTCGGGAATTGAAGGGGTTACTAAGGCGAAAATGATGGCTTCATCCATGCTAGTAGTTACAACAAATATTGATGGTGGCCCACGTCCAGAAGAAAGCATGGAAGAAGTGAATGAAGAGACTGCTGCAGCACAAAGAGAGAAAATTGCAAGAATTAGAGACGAAATATGGGCATTAGAATCTGCTAAGAATTTAAGATGGCTTTTCATCACTGATGATGATGCAGATTTAGATGATGAACATTGGAGAAGGAGATTACTATGGCAACTATTCTGTAGATTCGAAGTTTCAAGAGATTTCCACTTTGATGAGCAAAGGAAAAGAGTTGCTTGGGACGCCACTGCGCCAATTCCATCCAATGAAGGACCGCTACCTGTGAGAAGATGGCCTGCGGTAACATTACACGACCCTGAAGTTGAAGAAAAGGTAGATGCTTGGATGGAAAGAGAGGGATTATAATGGGAACAAAAGAGATCCTAGAGTTTGTAAAAATTGAACATACTCTTTTCTCTCTTCCATTTGTTCTTATTGGATATATTCTTGCTTATAATCAATTTTTCTATGAACCTACTTCAAGTGATTTAGGATGGATAAGAATGGATCTGCTTTGGATTCTAGTAGCTGCAGTTGGAGCTCGTGGCCTTGCAATGGCTCTAAATCGTATTATTGATCGCGATATAGATGCTGCAAATCCACGCACATCGGGCAGACACTTGGTATCTGGTTCAATGTCAATGAATACTGCTTGGAAATTATCTGCAATCTTTCTAGGGATGCTTTTGATTGGCGCATGGCAACTTAATGAAGTTGCATTAATGATGGCTTGGTTACCAGTTCTCGCATTCGTAATTTATCCTTACACTAAGCGATATACCTGGCTCTGTCATTTGTGGCTTGGGTTGTGTTTAGGTTTAGCGCCGGCAGGCGCTTGGGTTGCAGTCGCTGCAGATGTACATGGATGGGCAGCAATTACAGGCCTAGATGGTGGTGACTTTCTTTGGTTTCCTACAATTTTCTTCATTTCCTTAGGCGTAGCTCTTTGGATAACTGCTTTTGATATTAATTATGCAAGGATGGATGTTGAAAGTGATAGAGAAAATGGAATCAATTCATTTCCTGCAAGATTTAGTGATCGAACAACGACTAGAACTTCAATTCAGTTAACTCTACTATGGTTTGCTTGCTTTGCTATATCTGATCCAATGAGTGAAATATGGTTCTTAGGAGCTGCAGGGCTTATGTCGATAGCTAATGTTGTAGTAATTCTAATGAGAAATAGGTTAGATGATTTTCAGACTACTTTGTTTAGAGTTTCAATGTTAACAGGTTGGGTCCTACTGATTGCAACTATTTTGATGGACCCCTCGGCTAATGTCGATACCATAATTGAGGGATAAAATGTTTGTTTTGAAGTCGGATTATGGAACGGCTGGAGATCAAGAACAAGCAATTCAAGAATTGATCAAACAAATCAACGAAGGTCAAGAAAGATGCGTATTGATGGGAGTTACTGGATCTGGGAAAACATTTGCAATGGCTAATATTATCGAAAGATTACAGATTCCAACATTAATATTGTCTCATAATAAAACTCTTGCAAGGCAATTATGGCAAGAAATGAGTGAGCTTTTTCCTGAAAATGCAGTCGAGTATTTCGTTAGTTATTATGACTACTATCAACCAGAGGCATACCTTCCAGGTAGAGATATGTATATCGATAAAGAATTACAAATGAATGAAAGAATCGAGCAAGAAAGATTCTCTACAGTTGCTTCACTAGTTAGTAGACCGGACGTTATTGCAGTAGGAACTGTTTCAGTTATCTATGGCCTTAACCCTCCTGAAGTTTTCCAACAATCACACGTCCGTCTTAGTGTAGGTCAAGAAGCAGATCCCCAAGATATAGTCAGAGATTTAGTTGGATTGCAATATAGAAGAACAACTGGAGAAATTGTTAGAGGAGATGTTAGACTAAGAGGAGAAGTGCTCGACATATGGATGCCAAGTAGAGATGATCCGATTAGAATTAGATTTGGATGGGATGGAATTGAAAGAATACAAGTTTGTGAGGCGATATCTTGGGAACCACTGGATGAAATTGAGGAAGC
>JAACCR010000101.1 GCA_009937205.1 Methanobacteriota archaeon
GAACCTTTGTAGGTGGTGGGTTTGGTGGAAAAGCAGACCCATTCCCTCATGAGATGTGCGCGACACTATTATCGCGGAAATGTGGCCGCCCTGTTAGAATTACATTTGACCGAGAAGAAGTCTATATGATCAATAGAGGGCGACATCCAAGTCATATTGAAGTGAAAATGAGTGCAGATAAAGAAGCAAGAATTACTGGTTTTGATATTGATGCTCTAATCGATGGCGGAGGATTTGCTAGTTTTGGTCACGTCACTTCATACTATAATGGAGTTTTAGCAACTGCTCCATATGAATTAGGTTCATTCCATTATACCGGTGCAAGAGTTTGGACAAATAAACCAGCAAGTGGCGCAATGCGGGGTCATGGTGCTGTCAATACAAGATGTGCGGTAGAAGTTGGACTTGACCAAATGGCTGAGGATTTATCAGTTGATCCAATCGATTTAAGATTAGCCAATCTTTTACCACCACATAGCAGGACAATCAGTGGATTCAGGATTACCAGCAATGGTATGCGTGAAGCACTTGAAAAGGTTAGAGAAGGTTCTGATTGGGATAATAAGTTTAGACAATTACCTCTTGGTAAAGGAATTGGAATTGGTTGTGGATTTTTCATCAGTGGTTCAGGGCTACCGATTCACTGGGATCCGAACAAGTTCCCACATGCAACAGTTCATATTCAAGTCGATATGGATGGCGGGGTTACAGTTCATTCCGGTGCAGCAGAGATTGGTCAAGGTTCCACTACTGCAATAGCACAAGTGGTTTCTGAAGTATTAGCATTACCGATTGAAATGATTCATGTTCGTTCACATGAAAGCGATACTAGCCCTGTTGACCTTGGTTCATATTCCAGCCGTGTTACTTTTATGAATGCAAACGCTGCAATTCGTGCAGCGATTGAGATTAGAGATAAGTTGCTAAATGCTGCTTGGGAAATGATTGGATATCATCCTGACCTTTTGGTTCTAAACGATAGAAGAATCTACTACAAGCATGACCCATCGATTGGTGTTTCTTATCTCAAAGCATTACACAAGGCCCAAGAAGATAAAGGTGCACTAATTTCTAGTGGAGCTTATCGTTCTCCTCCTATGGGTGGGATTCACAAAGGAGCAGCAGCAGGATTAGCCCCTGCATATTCATTCTCTGCATATGTTGCAGAAACCGATGTTGACATTGAAACGGGCAAGATAAAGTGCACAAATGTTTGGGCGGCCCATGATTGTGGTAGAGCACTGAACCCTTTGGCAGTTAAAGGACAGATAATCGGTTCTTGCCACATGGGGCTTGGACAAGTTATCTCTGAAGAAATGGTCTATGGTCGAACAGGGCATTTACAGAATGCTAATTTGTTAGAATACAAGATTCCATCAGTTCATGAAATGCCTAATGTTGTACCGATCATTGTAGAATCGTGTGACCCTGAAGGGCCATTCGGTGCTAAAGAAGCAGGCGAAGGGCCGCTTCTGCCAATATTGCCCGCTGTTGTAAATTCTGTATATGATGCAATAGGAATTAGAATCAATGATTTACCATTAACACCAGATACTGTCTATTTCGCCATTGAAAAGAAAATGAAGGCACAGTCTGTTGACGACCCATTGGAATTAGAAAGTCCGAGATTAACTCATTCAGCCATGCAACAAGTTGTTGTTGAAAGAGCGGCTCAGCACAAGGTAAGAGATATTGCAAGGCAACGAAGTGATGATACCTCGGCATATGTTAACGGAGTATTATTTGGCTTTGACCCTAACATCCCTCTAGAAGACCAAGTAGATGGTTGGAGGGCGGCAACAGAGCCTCTTCCTGAACAATTAGCAGAACTTGGATTTGCTGGAAAAGCATGGCTCAAAAAAGAACAACGTGAAATGGAAGGTGATAATTAATGCTAATGCCTCCTTTTACACTACATCATCCGTCAAATGTTGAACAAGCCTGTGAGATTGCAAAGCAATTACTTGATGATGGCCAACAATTCGATTGGGTTGCCGGTGGAACTGACCTGATTCCAAATTACAAATGGCACATTAACACTAAGCCGCATGTTATTTCTCTTGCTAAAATAGAAGGTTCAAATGTTATCTCTGCTACAGAAATTGGTTGTATGGCTCGTTTATCGGATTTGACAATAGCCAATGGTGCACATCCATTGATTGCTGAAGCAGCTTCTAAAGTCGCTTCATCACTAATTAGAAAGAATGCAACAATGGGTGGAAACCTTTGCCTGGATACTCGTTGTTTTTGGTATAACCAAGGTGAAGATTGGCGACGTAGCATTGATTGGTGCCATAAAGCAGATTGTGGTTCGGGTGCTGATTGTAGAGTAATTCCTAATCAAAACACACTTTGTGTTGCAACTTACCAGGGGGACCTTGCTCCTAATTTGATGGTCCTTGAAGCAGTAGTGCACATCGTTGGCCCCTCGGGACAAAGACAAGTTTCTATTGATGATTTTTATCAATTGGATGGTAAGAAAAAGAATGTCCTCGAAGCAGGTGAGTTTTTGCTCAAAGTAACTCTTCCTAAAGAGTCACAGCAAAGAACTGGTTGCTATCAAAAATTACGTGTTCGTGATTCATGGGATTTCCCAGAGGCAGGAGTTGCTGCATCATGGATTGCAGGTGATGAAAAGTCATTACTCATAGCGTCCACTGCTTTAGAATCAATACCAAAGATGCATGATGAACAAGTATCGGAGGCGTTAGCTGCTGGTTGGAACGGTGCGGACAGTGTCAAATCACTATCAGTGGCGATTCAAAAGTCGATCAAGCCAGTTAACAATACTACACTCACTCCTAGATATAGGAAAAAGATGGTCCGTGTATTAGCTAAGCGAGCGATTGAAGGTTTTTTACAATGAGGTGGTTATGTGGGTCATATAAGAGGTAAAACAATTATAGCAATTTTCATCTTATTGATGATGCCTATCACAATTAACTCATCAGCCCAATTTGGAGGAAGTTGGGAATTAGGGTGGGTCACCAATGTTGATGGCAATTATGAAGTTGAGATGGAGGAAGATTGGGACATTGATGGTGAGTTGGTGATTTACATTGACAACACAGGCCAAGGTGAGATAACTATTGCTTTCGATTTGGAATGGGATTCGGATATTCCATTTATTGTTGATGGGCCAGAGACTGGCACGATTGCAGGGGGGGAGAATCTAACCTTCACCTTCACATTGACAGAAGACAGTGAACTCGACATTCGCAGTTTCAGTCCATCTGAGGCTTATGTTCTAACATTAATTGCTGAACAAGTAGTTTCTGAGCAAACTGTATCTACTCAAGACATCGAAGCAGGAGTTGAATTACCTGAGATTTTCAATCTTCAACCAAATAGTATCGATGACCAATCCATGTATTCAGATACTTGGATTGAGGTTGAAGTCCTAGTTTCAAACTGGGGCAATAGTGGGGATGCGGTAACAAGTGCTGATGTTGAAATTAGAAGTTGTCCAAATCTTAAAGCAGAAGGATTAGATCAGTTTAACAATTTAATTATTGAACCTACTGATTTGGATAATAATGTTGCAAAAGGCTTCAATATCAAATTTATTGCTTCTGCTAGTCACCCAGACAGAACTTGTGAAGTTACATTTTCGGTAATCTCCGAAGGCGATGAAAGAGTACGTTCGGTAACCTTTGACCTCCGTGTCTCAGCAGCTGACATTGTCGTGGATGATCAATCATCTAGTGGCGGCTCATCTAATGGTGATGGTTTGAGCGAAAATTCTAGTAATTTAGCATGGGTTGGGTTTTATGAATTATTTTTAATTCTTCTATTTACAATATACTTCTGCCGTGTCGAGAAATGAAGAACCTTTTTCCATAGGAAAGTCCGCTCTAAGCCTACAGTAGGTCATATTCCGTAGTCGTGAATTCCCTCAGTATGATTTCCGTATTCCGGTATTTCTTCCAACAAAAGAATTGGAAAAGGGGCGCATAACTATTTTTGAAATTGCGCAGTGATGGAAAACCATTATGAGTAGAGCGAAGTTCCCACGAATGCTTGTATCGAGTTTTGTTAGTGCAAATACCTATGGAGACAATGAAATGGCAGAGAGTGAAGGTTCCCGTTTCAGTCTTGAAACATGGCTAATGGCCGGTTTAATTACCTCGCTTTTACTGTCTACAGTGGTGATTACACTAGTTTCATCTGACAAAGACACAGTCTTTTCTCCATACGATAATAGTTCAGAACATTCCGACCAACAATTAACTGTAATGCGCTCCGATTTAGGAGAAGGCGGTGTCGGCTACAATATTGCTAATACAATGTCTACTCCAATGCTTGTCAATGATTGGAAAGAACCTCATCGCTCATTGTGGGTCATCGTTGCACCTGAGAAACCTTTTGATTCAGCAGAAGCAACAGCAATATACGACTTTGTAGCGAATAAAGGCGGAAAAGTCATTCTTGCAGCAAACAGCACCAATGCACAATTGGTTGCTGAAGAGTTCGGTGTCAAATATTTCGATGCACCAGTTGTAGATCCTTTCCAATATTACGAGATTGCAGATGAAAAAGGTGAACGTATGGAACCAGACCAAAGAAGACTTTGGTCGGTTGCAAGTATTGATAAAGATGTAACTGAAATGGGGGATGAATCTAGAATCCCTTGTAGCGAAGAGATGGTTGCTATACAAGATATCAGCAATTGTAGAATGCCAGTATTATTCCACCGCCCAACCGCCATCCAAGTATTGGATGAACAAATTGATACTGGTCGTTCAATCAGTGTATTAGCACACGCATCAACTCCTGCATTCGTCGCTCGTAATTCCATGGAGGTTGATGATAATAATAACCCGACTCTGGGTGAAGGTAAAACAGGACTTATCGTTCGTATCGACTACCCAGTAACAAGTGGCGAGATTATAGATAAAAAACCTAACAACAATGTTGGTAAAGTTTCAGTAACCGGAAGTATCGTATTCGTTTCAGACCATTCAGTATTCGCAAATCATCTGTGGGACATTGATCTTGCTGGTGAAACTGGAAAGCAACAATGTACTTCAACACTTTATGTTGCAAATAATCACAAATGTTGGAGCACTTCAAGCGATGGCCTATCCGCTTCACAAGGCGATACTCAATGGAATGGTAATTCACAATATTTCACAGCATTGATTCATGATATGATGGAATTTGATAACGATGAGATGTCGACAACCATCACTAGCCGCACAGACCAATTTAATTTGGTATTCGATGAGAGCAGACACGTTTCTAGTGCTTTGAGCATGCCTTTCACAGAAGCCATGGGAGCAATCGTATTGCTCACCAGCGATGTAGTATTGAAGTGGTTGATTATTCTCAATCTCTTTGCACTACTATCCATCGCGATCATGGTTGTACCAGAGAAAGAGAATTGGAGACATGTCTTCGATTTGACACGCTTCCGCGAACGTCCTAAGAAAGTAGACGCTTCGCAATACCACATGCGCACAAGAGAGGCACTACTCTCTAAGGTGCGGCAAGTAAATGACTTGACGCGTGATGAATTTGCGCTCAAGAGCCCAGCGGAAATAATGCAATTAGTCCGCGACCCACGATTGGTTGAATTGATCAGCAGCAACCGTGCCTACTCCAACGAAGAACTAAGGGAAATAATCCCACAAATTCGACGTTGGGGTAAATAAATAGGAGGAAATTGACATGCAACCACCAGCACCACCAGCAGCCCCAGCAGTTCCTGCACCAGCAGCACCTGTGGCCCCTGCAGCGCCTATGCCTGCTCCTGCCCCGGCACCAATGCCAGCAGTAGCACCAGTAGCGCCAGCAGCACCAGCCCCAATGCCAGCAGCGACAGCCCAACCAAGACATCAGAGCACACCTGAGGTCCGTGAACGCCTACAAGCAGTCGGAGCAATCGCAGCAGCGATTGCAGCGGAAGTTCAAAAGGTAATTATCGGTAAAGCTCACGTTATTGATAACGTATTAGTGAATATCCTCTCCAACGGTAACCTTCTGTTCGAAGATTACCCAGGTTTGGCTAAGACTTTGATGACGAATACATTTGCCGATGCACTCGGTTGCGATTTCAAGCGTGTACAATTTACACCGGATTTGCTACCAGCTGATATCACCGGTACTAACATCTATGATGCTAAGAAGGGAGAGTTTACTTTCAAGCCAGGACCATTGTTCTGTAACCTTCTACTAGCGGATGAGATTAACCGTGCTCCACCAAAGACTCAAGCAGCTTTGCTTGAGGCTATGCAAGAGAAGCAAGTTACCATCGGTACAGTGACTCACAAGTTGCCAGCACCATTTATTGTTATGGCAACTCAAAACCCTGTAGAGCAAGAAGGTACTTACCCTCTTCCAGAAGCACAACTTGACCGTTTCATGTTCAAGATGTCCGTCGGATATCCTGACCGTGCTGATGAAGACGAAATTCTTTCCCGCCGTATTAGCCGTGGAAAGGACGCAGTTGATGTCGACGTAATTACTGACCCACAACGAGTTATTGCAATGCAACAAGCTTGTGAAGACGTATATGTTGATCCAGCACTTCGTATGTACATGGTAGAAATCGTAGCAAGAACCCGTGAAGATCCTCGTGTTCTAGTCGGTTCATCCCCTCGTGGTAGCCAAGCTCTTCTGAAGACTTCTCGTGCAGCAGCGGCCCTTCGTGGTCGTGATTTCGTTACACCAGATGACATCAAGGGTGTTGCAGAACTTGCACTTGCTCATCGTCTCATCCTCAAGCCTGAACATCAAATCAAGGGTCTTGAATCTGGTGAAATAATTCAAGGAATTTTGCGCGAAGTACCTGTGCCTACTGTTTGAATTTAACCACTGTAATAATTGAAGAGGTGTTTTAGATGTGGAGTCGTAAATCAGCAATGTTGGGAAGTTTGGCTGTGTCCATGTATTTACTTGGACTCACCTTACGGAATACACAACTTGTTACTATTGCCGTAGTCATCTTTGTTTTCCTTACCTGGGCCGCCCTTTTCGGTGGCCATGCCGACGTCTCAAGTACTGGGCGTCGTGCTGATGAATGGAAGGGAGAAGAAGGAGTCGCTTTGGGCAATGTCTCTGCAATGCGTAAATTATCTAGTGCTCGTATTTTCGAAGACGGAGAACTAGATGTGACGTTGCGAATGCAAAACCACTCTTCATTAGCCAAGATTTTGGAGGTTAAAGATAGAGTTCCTGAAGTAATGCGAATCAAACAAGGTTCAAATTACATCTTGATGGAACTCGGTCCACGCCGTGAAACTTTGATCGAATACACTGTTGAATGTCCACTACGTGGCTTCTATAGTCTAGGTCCTGTGGCTGTCAGGATCCAAGACGCTTTTGGATTATTTCACAAGGAAAAAGAATTGCATGTCTACAATGATTTCCTTGTGTTCCCTAAGATGGAAGACCTTAGCGATACATTCGTCAAGTCTCGTGTTCCGAAGATTTTCACCGGTGCGGTAAATATCAGACAACCAGGTCCTGGTTCAGAATTCTATTCACTTCGTGAATACTTTGATGGAGACTCCTTTAGAGCAATCAATTGGGCAGCATATGCCCGTACTGGTAGACTGATGGTCAATGAGAAAGAACGTGATGCAGTTTCGGATATTATTATCATCGTGGATTCAAGAGCAGTTTCAGAAACTGGACCTGTCTCTAGAAATGCCTTGGTTTATTCAACTAGAGCAGCAGCATCACTAGCCAAGTTTTTCTTGAGCCGTCGTGACTCTGTTGGTGTAATTACATATGGGAATGAAGTTGTCAGTGTCGATAGAGATACTGGAAAGAAGCAACTATACGTTATCTTAACCAAGTTATCAGGTGCAGTTGCAGGTGGTAATATTCCACTACAAGTCGTAGTAAATCGAATAATGCCGCACATCAACAAAGGTAGCCCAATTATTTTCTTATCAAATCTTGAAGATGATCCAACCATTGTGAATGCATTACGTGACTTTAGAGCAAGGAACTTCGATGTAACTGTTCTATCTCCATCTTCTCTTGAATTTGAGTTTGATGCCAAGCGTCTTGACCGCACTGGATACGAAGTAATGAAGACTGAAAGAGATGTATTAATCAGTGAATTGAGCACTCTTGGGGTCAATATTATGGATTGGGAACCAGATATGTTACTATCTACTGCACTTGCGGGAGCAAGAGGATTTTGAGGTGATTTTATGACAATTAAGAAACCCAAAGGAGATACTTCGCACTTGTATGATGGAAAAACTGTACGTTCAGCAGCTCCTTCAAGAAAGAAAGCAGCAGGTCAAATGAATATTGGCTCTGAAATACCAAAGGATGCTATTCCAACAGTTGAAATTCCAACATTCATCGAGAGCCTACTAGGTGGGCCGCTAGTTCCAAAAATGAAATTTTTACCACCGGATAAGATGGTTCAAAACCTTCAGATTGGAGTTTATGGAATACTGGTCGCTCTTGCACTTCTTACATTTATTGTATCACCAGAAGAAGGTTCTCTTTGGTATGTGATGTCAGGAAGCCTTGGATTTGCCTTTGTCATGCAAATGTTGGTAATTACTTCAGCGACAGTACTCGGTTTCTGGGGAACATTCCAGAGAGATGCTCGCTTTTCCATTGCAAGTAATCTTTTATTCATCCTCGCAATATTGCGCTTCGCTTCATCAAAGGTCACATTATCTAATGATGTGTTCGGATTATCGGAGAACCCTGCAATGCTATCAGTTTTAGTGGTAGTATATGCGGTATTACTGGTAATGTATTTTGAATTATCAAATGGAGTAATCAGATACTCAATGCTCGATACAAGTATTCGCACAAATGAAGTATATGTGATGAATCCAAAGAAGATCGTTGGAAAATACCACCGTTCGCTCATTTTGAATCCAATACTTGCAACAATTCTTGCATTGATTGTATTAAACGCGAATAATATTCTACCTTTCATAGTTGGACTCTTCTCCGAAGATGTCGCAATGCGCATGGAAGAATCGGTTGAATTAATTTCAGTATATGGTGTTGCACTTGGAACACTATTTGTCTTCTTAGTAGTTGGTGGTCTGTTTGCTTTGAACCTTCCAACTCACTTGCAGAATTACCGAGAGAATAAAGCAGAGTGAATAATTCTCTTCATTGGTGAAGAGTATTGCACAAGTTGTAACATTGACTCATCTCTACTAGTATTGATTTGATATCTTCAACTTTAGCCAGTAATCTCACCGAGTGAGGTGATTGGCTGAGTAATTCGAATTCCCATTTATTACTAATCTCTTCAAACAATGCCATTTGCTGTTGTTCCGTTCCATTTCCAACCAATGAAATCATTGCTGAATATTTTTCAACCGTGGGAGATTGGAAATATTTTGTTACAATTTGTTGAGATTTAATTAGATCGTGCTGAGATATAATTAATCTCAATTCACCAGGCTGTGAGTCTAAATTCCAACAAGATATATCCTCATTTGAAAAGTCAACCAATAAGTGACCTAGATTTTTACTTTGTGACTCTAAAGAGAGAGTCTCTATCGACAAACTAGCCACACTGGCAAGGCAACCAATTCCCTTTACTCTGTATTCATCATAAACATCAGGTCCAATGGTTGTTTGTGAAAATTCCTTTTCTTGATAGAGGTGCATTATTTTCAAAGGGATTCCTACTGATGCTAGTGGTTCTACTGTTGCAGGGTGTATGACTGGAGTATCCAATCTAGAAAGTTCCATTGCTTCTCCATATCCGAGATAATGAATGGCCGTAGTCTCTATCCCCCAACGTGGATTGATAGGCAGTACTCCTGCAACATCTTTCCATAGAATCACTTTTGTTGCATCAACAAGATTGGCAATAGCGGTGGCAGTATGATCGCTACCACCGCGACCCAATAATGCCAACTCACCATCATCACCTTGACCGAACCAGCCGGTAATCACAGGCGTTCCCTGCAAAGCAGAAAGGTCAAGATTTAATTTTGATGATTGCAAATCTACAGTAGGTGCTTTTCCCTTTCCGTTTAATCTCAATCCAATATCCTCTGACCCGACAGGGTGAGAATCTATTCCTCTCATGTTTAGGAAATGCGATACTACTAGCGCACTCAATCTTTCACCAGCTGCCAATAACCGGTTCTTTGCAATATTATCTTGCGGACTCACCGCAAGTTCAACCAACGAAGTTTCAATTCCTCTCAGTACTGCCTTGAACAAATGACCTACCTTTGAGTCTGATAATCCTGGTGCAAAACGAAGGTGCTGTTCTTCTAGATCATGGACTAGGCGACCTGCATAACGAGGTTCATGTGCTGCTCTGAGCAATCTATCAGTTGTCCCCCATAAAGCGGAAACGACAATGATTGCTTGCCCATCAGTTTGTTGAATGACCTGTGAAATCCGTTCAAGGTCAGAAGAATCACGCAAGCAAGAACCTCCGAACTTGTGAACTGTAATCAATTCCTTAGTCATCTAAATAACCTCCTCTTAATGCTAAATCAGTTAAAATGAAAGTTGCCATTGCCTCAACAACTGCTACTGCACGTGGTCCTATAACAGGGTCATGTCTCCCCTTTACCACAAGATTCTCTTCTTCATCAGTTTCTAAATTCAAAGTTAATTGCGGTTTTGCTATACTGGACGGCGGTTTGAAAGCAACATTGATTTTTAGAGGAGCTCCACTGGCTAATCCAGCAATTACGCCGTCAGGAGATTTACCTTTCAGTTTAGGCTCTTCCGCAGTCCCTCCCCAAGTATCATTATGTTGTGAACCGAGCATTTGTACGGCATTGAATCCTCTGCCAAATTCAACGCCCCTAGCAGCAGGAATCGACATCATTGCCCTTGCTAGAGCCGGTTCAACTCCATCAAACCAAGGCTCTCCCAAACCGAGAGGCAATCCGCTGATGCAAAGTTCTACTTTACTTCCAACAGAATCTAATTCAGTTCTTAGAGTGGTTAGGTATTGAGTCATTGATTTTGCAGCAATAGGATCTTTACATCTCATGTTTATACAATCTTCATCGCTCCAATCTTGTGGGCATAGTTGAATGTCACGAGCGTTAATACTACCAATGGATGAAACATGACCCTCTATTTTCACACCAATCCCTTTGAGTAAAGGCGACAATATCGCTGCAACAGCAACGATTGGTGCTGTTAATCTAGCACTTGAGGTGCCCCCACCTCTCAAATCAGCCTTTCCGTCTGTTTTAATGTGCATTAAAAGGTCTTGATGGCCAGGTCTTGGGTGATGAGGTAGGAATGAATAATCGCTTGATTTAGCATCATTATTAGCTATTCTAATTTTACATGGCTCACCATTAGTGATTCCATCTTCTACACGACTCCAAATTTCTACATTATCACTTTCCTTTCTTTTACTGGAATACTTCCCACCAGGCTTACGCTTATCCATTGCCCGTTGAATTGCATCTTCATCAATTCTAATGCCGGAAGGAATCCCCTCAACGATTGCACCTACTTCTGGACCATGACTGGTGCCAAAAAGGGTCAAACGTATGGCTTGGCCGATGCTCATTTGCATACTTGACTCACCCAAGCCAGCAAACACTGTTTGAAGAATGTGTTTGTTGCTCATTCAGTTTCATCTAGGACAACTTCAGCGTTAAGAAATTTTGTTTCAATTATCTCAACATTAGTATACCTTGTAGAGAATAATTTCTTTAATCGTTCATATGATGGCTCACTGATAGAAGGAGTGACCACCACAATCGCAGAACCTGAACCAGATATGCCGGATGACCTTGCGCCATTAACAAAAGCATCATTAGTCATTTTTCTAGCAGCTGAATCTGAAATGATACTAACCATTGCTCGTCCATTCCAAGTCAATGCGACAAGTTCTTGCCCTTCTTGAATCGCATTTAATGCTTGAATAAAATTTTGTTGTTGCGCAGCGAAAGCCTCTGGTTCTGGCCTTGAAACTCTTTCGCCTCTCGACAGAACCATCACATGCCAATCCTCAGCAACAGGACCAGGGCCTTCCAGTAGTACCCCTTCTTCAATAGTTTCAGCATTAACATCAATTAATTTCCAACCTTTTGTTGCGCAAGCCCAAGAATCATCGATTGAACCAGTGATTGATACACCTGCTTCTAATTGCGCTTGTGCCGACATCAAGACGATATCTTTGTCTTCTAATTCAATTTTTGTTGAGTCGATTAATGCTCGTAGAGCGGCGACCGAAACAGCTGCAGATGATTTCAAACCTTGTCTGGGTGGTATTTTTGAAGCAACAGCCCAATCCAAATCGCCTTTTTCTAGTCCATTTGGCAATGAATGCCCATTGGCAATCCAAATATCAATCACTGCCTCAAGTACTCCATCGGGATCTGATAAAGTTCTCTTGCTTTCTTTATCCAAAAGACGTACTGCCACTGGTAAATCAAGGGCCATACTGCACCCGTATCCCAAGCCAGCAGCATGAAGAAGACTACAAGCGCCATGTGCTTGCCCCTTTCCAATTACTGCCATTTCATCTCACCTCTCAACTACTTCGCTTGGCACAGAAACACCGATATGTCGGGCATCGGGGTCGCTCCATCCGAGAATATATTGGCCAATGGTTAAATCAGTTACGGCTATATTTTCTTTTTCAGGTGTGACCAAACGGACAGTCTCTGCTTGCTGGGTAAACATTTGAGCCTCTTTATTATTTTTATTCCTGACAGTGAATAATAACATTGGTCTCCGTTCAATTTTCAATCTCCCTACCGTGGCAGGTCTGCAGTGTTCAGAGCTAGAAACAATCAATATTTCATCACCTGCCTTTAGTTCACTCAAATATTTTGTAGTTCTATTTGCCATTGCAATGTATGCATGAGGCGGCCCTGCATTTACTCTAAAGGGCCTTGGTGGTACATAATCGGACGTAAGAGTCTCACCATGAACTAATGCCATACATGAGGAACTTGAACCAATTAGCATTCCCTCTCCAACTTCTAAAAGACTTGTTAAATCAATGCAATATCTATCCGATAAACCCCCAGTTTCAATGTTAGTGATCAACAATGGTTGTAATTTAATCTCTTCATAATCCTTCACAATATTAGTATTTTCAACAAGTTCTCCACGTTGTGATTTTGCAATTGATGCTGAATCAATCATTACTTGGTCTGGAATCACCACCAATGCGTCAACGCCAATTTCTAATGCAAATGCAGCACCTTGTGCTTCAGCCGGTGAACGTAGTAATGCTGCCACTTTGGTCGGGCTACCAGCACAAGCTGCAATGATATTCTCAATTGGAATCATCGACCAATTTTCAAATTCAAGTAATAACCAACTTACACTTCCAACCAAAGAACGAGCCTTATTTTGACCTTCTGAACCATCAATTTTTATTATTTCTCCAACAACCTTTCCAGATTGAATAAGACCTTTTCCATCGATAGAAATTAGCGGTAAATCTAATTTAGCAGTTTCTTCTATAGATTGAATTATGCAATCAATGCAATCCGTATCATAAGAAGATAACTCGGCGAGGTTATCGCGATTATCTAGCCACACTTCCATTATATCACCTCAAAGGCCACACGATGCCATTGCATCTTTAACTGAATAGTCTTGATGAACTAACAACACAATCGCTTTTGCTATTTGCTCAACTTTAGGATGAGAAAATACTTGCCGGCCCATACAAACTCCACTAGCTCCGCAATCCAATGCAGTTCTTATCATTTCTAGAATCGCTAATGAATCGCCAGTAGAAGGTCCACCGGCAACTAATAATGGAATTGGAACACCTTGGCATATTTCTGAAAAACTTTCAGCATCACCGGTCCATACCGTCTTTGCAGCATCACAACCAAGTTCAAATGCTAGTCGAGCAGCATGGGCATTTCCAAGAGTTGAATCACCTTCCATTATGTTCAAAAATTCACCCCGTGCATATATCATGCCAAACATAGGTAATTGCAATTTATGGCTTTGACGGCTAACCTCGCCCATTCGTTCAATCATTTCGGCTTCATTAGGGCTGCCAATATTTACTTGACAGGACACACCAAGTCCCCCTCTTGAAATGACTTCATCTGGATGGCCAACGAGTACTTTGTTTGCGCAATCCGGTCCGGCATGCCTAGTTGAAACTGATAAATGTACTACCATATTTGTTTTCGTACCATGGCAAAGGTGAGAATAGTGACTGACTACACCTTTTTGAGCGAGTATTACATCAACTCCTGCAGAGATTAATGCCTTTATTGTATTTTCAGTATCAACTAAACCTTCAACGGGGAAATCAGATGCACCATGATCGATTGGAATCCATACCCCTCTGCCATTCGGCAATAGTCTTTCAAGGCGTTTAGCCCTACTATCCATGCCACTCCCACGAGCATCATAGGGTCAAGGTTTCGGATGAGTATTGATCAAGAATAATTCAAGATAATCAAAATTAATTTTCTCTTAATGACTCTGCCGCCCAATTCATAAGATTCGCTTCTGCTCGACTAAGGTGTTCTTGTAATGTTGAGCGAGGAATATTCATCTGTTCGGAAAGTAGCCGCAAACTAGTGTTTTTTGGAGTTTGGTAGTATCCTACCGAGCAAGCAGCAATAACACATTCACTTTGCTTCTTGGTAAGTAATTTCTCAAGTTTTTCATCATCATCAACCATCTCAACAATTTTTACTTGGTCTGGAGGCAAAAATAGTTTACAGGTTTTCAAGAAACTTGAGATTCCACTAGGGACACCTCTAACGGTGATTTCTATTCCATCTCCTCCAAATGTATAAGGGGGAATAATGTGGATGTTTTGAAAACCAATCGCAGCTAATGAGAGTGGATGTGAATTCCAAACTACAAGATGGCCAGTATCATTCTCTTCTAAAAAGGATGCTTCAAATGTTAAAAATGGAATTTCATTCAAATCCGCAGGGCCCATTCCTTTCTTAAATGTTGGAATTATTAATTGGCGAATACCCTTCTCACCTACGTCTAAATGAGCGACAACTTCTAATTTATGGGCTATCTTGGCAATAGATGCATATTCTGATTTGGCAATGCTATTTGCATGCCAAGAAATATGCGCTTCCCTCATGGTTCACCGAATCGTCCGTTGCTATTAATGATAATTGCTTGATATTTTTATTCATCTGTTTGGTTATTAGTGGTGTACAGATAGGCATTTGGAGAATAGAGGAAATGGATTTGTAAATGATGTTCTCACCATCAATTGAATCCTTTTAGTGGAATGTTTCAATAGTTACCACTTTTAGAGAGGTGATTATGGAAGCCGGTGCATTGGGCATGACCCTCATTTTAGGTGGTGCATTTTTCATCGGTATTTGGGCTATATTTCTTCGCAAGGGAGCATCTGTTAATGTTAGTCAAGGAATGAGTGCTGAAGGATTGCGCAATGCAAATAACACTCCTGGTTTTGGTAGAGCCAAAAATGAATTCGACCGCAAACTTGCTTTGGTAGAAGAGCGCCGTAGAAGACGTGAAGCAATAGAAAACCGTTTGGCGATGGATGAGGCAGAACGTTTGGCTATGGAAGAGTCCGAAAGGATTGCTGATAAGTTGGCCAAAGAAAGAGAAAATGCAGAACGCGAGAGGATTGCTGCGGAACAAGAGGCAGAGCGCCTTCGCTTAGAACAAGAAGAAACAGAGCGCCTTCGCTTAGAACAAGAAGAAGCAGATAGAATCGCACGTGAAGAAGAAGAAGCACGTTTAGCAGCAGAAAGAGAAATTCTACGTCAAAAAGAAATGGCTGATGCAGAAAAACAGAGATTGAAGGAAATCAAGAAGGCTGCAAAACAGGCCGAGATGGAATCACGCGAAGCAGCACAGCGAGCAATGTCCGAATTACAGGAGAGATTAGCGCGTGAAGGGGCCCGTTCTTCAGATGTACAAGTCTCATTAATGTGGAATAATTACAATGATCTAGATTTGCATATCGTTTGTCCTAGTGGTGAGCGCATACATGGTGGAAATAAGGTTTCCAATTGTGGCGGAGAACTGGATGTCGATGCCAACGTGAGAGCGGAAACTAAGAAACCGGTTGAAAATGTTGTTTGGCCGGAAGGTAAAGCACCTGCTGGAGTATACCAAGTCTATGTTCATCATTACAAGAAACATGCAAAGCGCAGAACAAGAGATCCAACAAAGTTCCAAATAATTGCTTCAAATGGAGGAGATGTAATGGAATATAATGGTGCATTAACCCATGGAGACCCAATTAAGTTAGTCTGCGAATTCAAGGTTGCAACCCCTGAAGAAAGAGCAGCTAAGAAGAGAGAATTGGAAGAGCAATTAGAAGCCGTAGATAATCTCGAAACATCTGCAGAAGAATCAGATTCAGAAACTGAAGATGTTCCTAGCATGCCAGATTTAGATGCATTATCTGAAGATTTGAAAGATTGAAA
>JAACCR010000102.1 GCA_009937205.1 Methanobacteriota archaeon
ACCATTTTCCTTTGCTCTCACGTTCTTGAGATGGCTGAAAGAATGTGTAACCGCATGGCGATTATCAATCATGGTAAAGTTCTCGCTGCTGGTACTGTTAAGGGATTGAAAATAGATGCATCAGAAACTCTTGAAGATGTGTTCATTCGCCTTGTAGGTCATTCGATTGAAGATGCTGAGCGGTTGGAAGATGAAGGAGTAACAAATTCCGAGGAGGAATGAAAATGTCGACCATCATCACTACTCGAGATTGGTCGGAGTTAGTTGATGATGCGAGTGACTTTTCTGAACCTGTAAAACTTGGAACAACAAATCTTGGCCTTAAATTACTTGAGCCCTTGAAAGGTTTTTCTGCATTCACAACAACATTTTTGGTTATGTTTAAGGAAGAAAAGAGAAAGAGTCTAGAATTCGCTAATAGACGCCACATGATGCTTTTTCCATTGATGTTAGCACTAATTACTATGGTTACTACCATCGGATTACAATTCTTGGTTGGCGATTCCGCAGCACAGGTTTCCAATATTGAACAAAAAACATTCTCTTGGGGAGAATTGAGATTTGCTTTACACTTACCATTGCTGATGTTCAGTTTAGGAATGGGAACTTTTGCATTCATGGGTCAAGATGCAATTATACATCGCTCTGGAACCAAGAATTTCTTACTCGCAGCGCCGGCATTACAACCTCTTCCTAACTCGGTAGCGCACTTTGCGTATTTTATCAAAGATTTACTATTCTATGTAATGCTGATTTTGACGCCGGTTCTTGCTGGAATGGGCCTTGGAATTCTTATTGACAATTACACATCGATTAACACTCCACTACTTTGGTCAAGTCTACCATGGACTTGGATTGCGATGATTACAACGCTGGCTCAGGGGCTTGCGGTTTCATTCTTAGCCAGTTCTTTATGGATGAGAGGACGACCTTATACGATAATTGGTCCAATCATTATCGTCGCAATTGGAATTGCTGTGGGTTTGGGCAAGGTAGATTCACATTATTTCTTATGGGGCTTAGCAGCGCAAACAACCCAAAATTTCACTTTCGTAATTATTGGATTGGGGGCTTCAATAGTAATCGGGCTCATTGCAAGTGCATTGATTACGGATGATTTTGATGTATCTGTAGTCGAAAGAGGAGATTTGTTAGGGCCTATTTACAATCGTCTTGGCTTCTTGGGCAAAGGAGAACTTAGACTGATCGTTGCCAAGGAATTTGTTGATTTGATCCGTTCTGGTGCAATAAAAAAGATGACTGTATCCTATGCGATTCCATTAGCAGTATTATTGGGAATGGCATGGCTTGTCGACTTCGCAGAAGCACCGATTCCGATTAATTTACTATCCTATGCCCCGTTCTTGGGATTCTTTGGTTTCAATTTTTATTCCTGGTTAACAATATTAGATTCTCCAGATTTCATGAATGGCCTTCCACTTCGAGTACCCCAATTAATACGAGCAAAGGTAGTGGTATATTTCCTCGCTACTTCTTGGATATCTCTAATATTCATTGTTACAATGGCTTGGAGATTGGATGAATGGGCCAACTTACCAACCAGTATTGTTGTAATGTTTGCCAACTCGATTTACATTGTTGCATTGACCGCTTTCTTGATGGGATTAAGACCAAATAGAGCTATTTTTGATGCTTCGGTAATGATTTGGTTTTGGATCGGTTCTGTCATTCCACTACTCGCATGATTCCTACTATCCTTTACTCAAGGAGACGTCTCACTTTACGGTAACTGGTGGGAGAGGACGAGTCAAGATGGATTGGCAGCAACTTCCCAGATTTACGACCAGTCGGTAGTTCAGCAAGGATTCATGGGCATGCTTACTGTGTCCATTTTATTACTGATAGCAAGTGCACTGCTATGGAAATTAATGGATAAGAGATGGAGAACAGCTCCCTTTGAAAATTGAGGCCTCTCTAATTATTTAGCCTCAAGGCTGGGAGGACAACTGCCATTGCAGTTATCCATAATCGCCCGTAGGCGTGTACACATATTCTACTTAGAACTCGTAAGGTAAGTTCATTGCCTCAACATACTGCCGAAAGTGCGCCAGATGACGCTTGTTAGCAGCGATGAACCAATGAGGAACCGCGGGTATGATCACCCATGTAGTCCTATCTTCCTTGAGAGCTGATCTCATGGATTTTTTCAGTTCAGAAAGAAGTTGCTCATTCTTAGCTTGGATAGCTGCAGAGTCTTTGCAACAAGGGCCGCGAGAGTCGATCTTCTTTTGGCGCTTAGCTTGCTTAGCTTCCTTAGCTCGCTTCTCTTCTAACATGATTTTTTGAAAACCTGTCTTGTCTGGGATACTACCAGAATGTTTGGGGCGGAGGCGCACCTTCTGGTGGGTGCGACGATTTCTATCGTTGTGGCTCTTCTTTGCGTATTTTTTATTCATGTATTTATAACCTCAATTGTTTAGCAATTAGCTGATGCTAATCTGATGCTTTTCACAATTGCTTTCGATGGTTATTTCATGACACACACTACGCCCTTTGGACATAGTTACATTGGATGCCACCCTATTTAAAGAGGGGAGGGGATTTCCCATTTACCAGTATAAATATCTCTAAAAACACGCTAAAATATCGCGTAATTAGGTTTATTCACCAAAGAGATGATGTTGAAAGAAACAGGTTAAAATCAACCTATTACCAGGTGCCAAGCGATTGCAAATATTGCTACATCTGCAAGTGCATGAGTTATCCAAGCCACCCACACTGAGCGATAGGTGACATAAACCCAGGAGAAAATAGACCCCCCTACAAAGACACCACATGAACCGATTATAGTACCTAAAGGACTAATGAAGAAGGACAATGCAATAGCATGATGCAGAGTGAATATTGCTGCTGAGAGGAATATTGGTTTCCACTTACCAGATAGCAACTTTTCAGCCTTGCTGGTGATAAACCAGCGGAATACATATTCCTCTAATACTGAATTAATAAATACCCAGAATAGAATTGCTAATCCTAATTTCCATGCAACTGTTAATCCAACTGGCTCTAATAAGAGGTACAACATTTCTTCATCCATCAAATCGCCAAGTAATAAGTAGGCTGCAACAATTGCTACGACCATTCCTAATCCAAGGCCAGTAGCGACCATAAACCCACCATTTTCAGGTTTTGACCAACTAATCTGTTGGTGATCTATTTTTAAATGCCAAAAAGAAGGTAGGGCAAATATCCAAATCTTTAGTATTATGAATACAATAACTGCAATGATTCCAGCTTTCAGTGCAAATCCTGTCAGAATGGAAATGGTTGGGGCAATTCCAACCAGCACTAAGGCAAGTAGCGCTAATTGCTTGTCCTTGGTAAATGATGTTTGACTCATCAAATCTAATCAAACCTCGTTGGCTTATCAAACTGTAGCCGGAATCAGCCAATATTCACTCACTAATTTCGCTTTTCATGGCCGCCAAAGCCCCGCTGGCATCTGGCATAGGCAATGGCATTGGAAGTGGTTTTCCATCTAGTCCTAGTAGTGCAGGTAATGGGTTTCCATCAATTCCAATCAACTGAGGAAGAGCTTCTTCAGGTTTTTCAACTGCTACAAAACCAGTATCTAGAGCAGTTCGTAATTTGAGAATTCTTGATTCATCAATACGAATAAATGTAGCACCATAGACGTGACCAGGTGCTGGATTTAGCGGTTCATCCAAGATGCTATGACCATGACCTGGTGTTTGTAACAAAGCAACTAAATCCTCACCAACCTCTTGCTGTTGTTTCAATTTCATAGTTGATGCTCGGATCTCAGCAAGGTGTCCGCGACGGCGCTTTTCTATGCGCTGACGAATTTCTGTGTGCTGAATTTTCTTTTGATTTACGGTTACATCAATATCTGCATCCTCAATCGATTCTGGGCTTACCTCAATAACGAATTCATCGGCGACATGAACCTCTTCCATCTCAACGACGACATCCATGTCCTCAGAAGAATCTGCTTCTGCCATTGCCAGTGCTTTGTCTGCGTTTGCAGCCTGAACTTTTGCCATCTTACGTTCTTTCAAAGTTGTTCCATCTGTACTTCCGACCTTTACTGGAGCTGGAATATTGCTTTGCATTTCTTCAACTTCTTCTTCAACTTCTTCTGCAACAGAAGTTTTTGTTGGCCGCACTGCTCTGCGTGGAGCTAATTTTGCTACTTTCTCTCGATGCCCCAATTGGACCCAAGCAAAGGCAAGTACTGCCATTAATGCAAATGCACCCCATTTGGCTTCATCCTGCATACTGCCTATGGAAGTGAGATAAAAAATCAGTACTGAAGCGAATACTAGACCTACAACAGTACGTGCAAAACTCATCCGTATCAAACAATCCACAATGCTTTGACTTATGATGCTGATGCTTGCAAAGTAGAACTCATTATGGCGACTTTGATTATAGTTGTGTTATCAAATCATTCAATGCTCGCATACGATGAGAAAACAATTGCTTTTTCTCTAACTCAACCGCTCCAAAGGTAGCGCCGTGAGTACTGGTTTCACCATAGTTGCCCGCAGTCAATGCATTACCTAAACCATCTAAGTCAAAAGGAACGAATATCGGGTCAAAACCAAATCCATCTTCACCATTAATTTCTTGTGCAATCCAACCTGGGCATTTCCCATTACCAAATATAATTTCTTGCCCATTCCATAATGCGGCAACTGCTTGGAACTCTGCTCCCCTCAATTGACCATTCATTACAGGGTCTTGACTTTCCAAATGCGATAGTAATTTCAGGATTCCATTACAGCCAATAGTCTTCAAAGCATATGCGGAGTAGACCCCGGGGAAGCCGTTTAGATGCTGAATAAACAAACCTGCATCTTCAACTAAT
>JAACCR010000103.1 GCA_009937205.1 Methanobacteriota archaeon
ATCCAGCCAGCAGCGCAATAGCCAGAGCTATTTTTGTGGCTCCAATGACATATACTGACCAATCAGGTAATCCATAGACTGCGAACTCTTCTTTGATATTAGTAGCATTTCCAGCCCTGTATGCAGTATTCCAATTTGGCCTAATTAACCAAACAGAAAATATTATGCAAGCAATAATCATCTGTAATACGAGAGATAAGAAATGCATTGTGCCAATCGCCATGTCATCTAACGAGATTGTATGAAATATATAATTGTTTAATCATAAATAATACTATTCATATAATACAGAGATGGAATTAGGAAAACTGGAACCATTCGTATTCATGCCATGGTGGGCTTCTTTGATGTTTTGCTTTTGAATAATTTATTTTCAATAGTCATTCCATAATTACTCAATCTCAATAACAAATTCTCATCTGCAATTTTATGTAGATTAGGACCAGATACCTTTGCTGAACAAGTACAAGCGAGGATAACTGCTGTCATCTGAAGTCTATGATCGCCAAATGTTGAGACAATATTGCTTGGAGAACTTATCTGTTGCCCACCGGCGACCTCAATCCCATCTTGTAAAACTGTACTTTCAATACCAAATTGAAGTAGTAATTGATGTGTCTTTGTTAAGCGATTACTCTCCTTATGTGCTGCATGAGCAGCACCAATGATTCTACCACCTGAAGATATTGCCATCAAGGCTGCGAGAGGTGGAAGCAAGTCATTTGCATCTCGAAGATTAATTTCATTATTATTATCCGAATTACCGTTTAAAGTAATTTCAACATTAGAATTTGTTTCATTCCATGTAAAGCCCAATTCATTGCAGTATTGCTGTAATATGTCATTTCCTAGTGCATCTTTAGATTGAGGCCATCCAGTAATAATGGTCTTAGTTTGTAGAACTTTAGTTGCCAGCATTGCAAAACTAACCATCGAGGCGTCTCTTGGAACCATTACTTCTGTATCTGCGAAATGTGGAACCCAAGGACGTAGAGTTTCATCAGAGAAATCTGCACCACTCTCCACGCATAAACGAAATGTCAAGTCACTATGTTTTCGCGACACTGCTTGCCCTTTAAGATTCAATTTTTTACTATCGCTGAACCTTGAAGAGGATAACATCCATGCCGAATATGGTTGACTTGATTTTGATAAGTCCAGATCTAATTGCTGTGAACAATCAATCGGTCCACAGACAATTAACGGTAATGCTTCTTCACCATGCCCTCTTGAAACTGTTACTCCCGAACTTTCCAATGTTCCAATAAGAGTTGAAAAGTTACGAAGCCGTAACGAGCGGTCTCCATCTATGGCCACGCTTTGTCCGATATTAGCAGAAATAGCAGTTAAAATCCTAAATGCAGTTCCAGAATTACCGGCATGTAATACACTAGCTGGCTTAGAAAATCCATCACTGCCAACTCCATGAACTCGCCAATCTACTGAATCGGGGTGAAATGCAACTTCCGCCAGACCTGGCTTAGACAAAACCTCACCATTTGCCATATCTTCAATCTTAACTCCAAGTTGTTGTAGACATCTTCTCATGCTACGTGAATCTTCACCAGAATTATTTACATTTTTTAAAGTAATTATTTGATTACTTTGGGCACTAAGCGCCAATAATCTGATGAGATGGGATTTTGAAGGAGGTAAATCCCACTGCAAATCACCGCTCTTTGACAATCCATTAACCGACAAATATTCGATATCGTTTACCGGTGCAGTATCAACTGAGCTATTCCATTTGGAAACCCAGCGTTTGGCCATATTGTCAGCGACGCGGCTAGGTGTCATCAAATTTTGGAACGCATATTCAAAAAGCAGACACACTCAGCAATACCTATGAGGTTGAACGATTCTAGAGGTCGACCTCTACGTGATCTGAGAATATCGGTCACAGATCGTTGTAACTTTAGGTGTACATATTGTATGCCAAGAGAGCATTTTGGAAATGATTATCAATTTCTAGCAAAGGAAAAAATCCTAACCTATGAAGAGATAACTACAATCGTCAGTTCACTATTACCATTGGGGATTGAAAAAATTAGATTGACGGGTGGAGAACCATTAATGCGCAGGAATGTCATTGAACTAGTTC
>JAACCR010000020.1 GCA_009937205.1 Methanobacteriota archaeon
AGCCGCCATGTTGAAGAATTGCCGGCGTTGACCTATGGATAAGGGGATACGATGTCACTGCTCATTCTGATGCGCCACGGCCAATCAATGTGGAACGCGGCCAAGTTATTCACTGGATGGGTTGATGTTCCATTAACCAATGTTGGAATCGATGAAGCCATCCAAGGTGGCAAAGATATCGCTCACCTGACAATCGATGAAGTTCACACCTCTACACTAATCCGAGCGCAAATGACCGCAATGCTCGCACTAGCTCAGCACAATGGTGGCAAAACTCCTGTATTCCAATATACTCAACCAGAAGGTGGAGTTGTAAATGTTTCACAAAATGAGGCAAGAATGATTCAATGGGCTCAAATAAACGGTGATCAATCTTCCAACAACATTCTACCTATCTTTGTATCATGGCAATTAAATGAAAGAATGTATGGTGATTTGCAAGGACTCAATAAAGACGATACGCGTCAGAAATATGGTGATGAACAAGTACACATCTGGAGACGTTCATTTGACGTACCACCTCCTAATGGTGAATCACTTGAATTAACTGCAGAACGAACATTACCTTATCTCAAACAATCCATTATTCCTTCTTTACAATCTGGAAAGAATGTATTTGTTGCAGCTCATGGTAACTCACTAAGAAGTATTATCATGTCTCTTGAAGGATTAAGTCGTGAACAAGTTCTATCACTAGAAGTTCCAACAGGAAGTCCAATCGTATACGAATTTAGCGATGATCAATGGAATCGATTACAATCATTCTAGAGAATTGCGATAGGTGAGAATATGGTAAAGTCTCTACCTAAAGTAAAAAGAAACCTAATCATCGTATTATTGCTATGTTCGCCTTGGTTTGCTTGCCAAGTTTGGATTCAGGTTTCTGCACCGGACGAAGTTTGGACTTCGATGCCAACCTGTCCTACCGATTCACAGAACTGCGTTCATTTAGGAGGGGATACTTCACAATACAGAAGTCCAATAAATATGAGTTCTGAATTACAATCGAATGCTACAACAGTTTGGTTATCGTTGCTTGAGTGGGTAGATTCTAATGGTATAGAAACGCTGCACAAAGAAACTAATGGTACATCCGATTATTATGTTCATTTAGTCCAGAGGACCTCATTTTTTAGGTTCCCTGACGACTTAGTGGTACGAATTACTCAGAATGAAAATGGTAATGCTAGTCAAGCATTATCTGGTTCAGTAATAGAAATTCATTCACAAAGTCGTTTAGGAACATATGATGCAGGTGAAAATACTCGTCGTTTGGAATTGCTTCATAGTCACTTGAGCGATGCTGAGTCAATATGGGATTATTAGAAATCAGCAGAGAACATAACAACCATCACAATAAGGGGCAATATTATTGCTACTAAATTGGCTATTAGTGCAGATTTCACTTTTTCTGCTTCAGGGTGCCCTGGTTCAGTACCACCAATGTTTAATTTAGTCGCCATACTGATTACTCCAACCAAACTGATTAGCCAACATATGCCAGGGCCCATGAATCCAATAATCGTAGAGGCGATACCCATTATTAGCCAATCGTTTGCATATATTTTCTTGTATGTTCGTGAACATTGTACTGGAAGGGGGAATGGAGAAAAACCTTGATTTATGTTCGGATTAACAGTTCCCATCATTACTGGCTGAGGTGGCTGATTGATCACTTGTGGTTGAGGTTGAACCGGTTGTGGTATTGCTTGCGGAGGTGGCTCACCCCACGGTGTAATCTTTACGGGGTTGCCGGAATCATCTGCTTGCATATACAGCGGCTAAGACTCTCAAAACTTAAATTATACCTCAAACCTATAAATTAAAAATATAATTTTTTATCAAATGATTTTAAATGCCTTTAGCGCTTAATCACAACAGACGGACTACATGGCCTCGGCTCGAATCCGGTTTGGTGGAAAATATGGCAAATAGAAAAGACAATCCTGATGAATACAAATTTGGTCGCAACCACCGCCTCAAAGTGAAGAAAGGTAAGGGCAAAGTAAACAACCAAAATCATAGAACAATGAGTTCATTTGGTTCGAATAATTATGGCAACGATGATAATTACAAGCAAATTGATTTGCATAATAATGCTTTACATCAAGCCAAGGATAGAATTAAAGATGAATTAAGAGATGCATATTCAGATTCCTTGCCTGGAGTCAAATTCATCCACGGTAATAATAATGGAACTGCAATAAGAGATTGGTTGCGTAGTGAATCATTCCTACAATTCATTTCCAGCAAAAAAATGACTGCTAATCCTTGGTACAATAGTGACGGAGTTACTAATGTTTCATTTGGAATAAAGAATTGAATTTTTATTCATCATAAGCCTGCCAATCATCTTGGCCAGGTTCTCTATACCACCAATAGCCATCTTCATCTTCAAACCATTCAACACCATTTTCATCAACAGAATAGCCTTCATCTTCCTCCTCTTCATCTGGATTTACAAGACCTGACTCTTCAGCGAATTTCTTTTTGATATCATCGATATCATCTTCAGCACCTGCAAACACTCGATGCTCAGTACGGATTTCTGACTGATGATCTCCAGCAGCGATTGCCTCATCGGATTCTGCGTAGAATTCGTCGGTCATACGCGCTTTAAAATCATCAAATTCATCACGCCCATAACTTCCAACAAATTCTTTACCGCTAGCAGTCATCAAGTCATCAAGATTCTTTCTCTTACCACGCTTTAATTCCGGAGCATCGGGAACGTCGCCAGCATAAAACGCATCCTCTTCTTCAGATAATTTAGGAAAAGTTCTACCATTAGGATCAACTTCTTCAATCGCTTCAATAATTAGGTCATGTTCCTCTTCATCAATGTTTTCTTCTTTGAAATTTTGACCGACGATTTGGACTAGTTTTTTGAGATGCTTTGCGAGTTTCGTATCATTCCCGCTGTTTTCTTTGACGAGCTTCTCCACCTGCTTGAGTAACCTTTCGTACGGGCTTCCGGTTATTGCCCCGAAAATCCGCCCAAGACCCCCCTTCTTCTTCGCCATGTGACAGCCTTTGCTAAACACCCTCTTCAAAGATTCCGCTAAAGTGTTTGAAGATAACCGCCCTTATCATCTGTGAGGGATTGGCCAAACTGAGCGAGATGGTTGAACAGTGGCTTGTAGATTTGATGGCATCTTATAATGTTGAATCTTTAGCCAAAAAGGAGCAATATAGCGCGCAGGTGCATATGCGGGGGCATTTGTTTGAAGAACTGGTCTGGTGGGCACTGCAGGCTTTACCCGATGAAATCTTAGTTGGATTAGATGTTGATTCCAAGTCAGCGAACAGACTTGACGTTGAAACCAAATATCGTAGTTTTAGTCATCGGCGGAATTTATTTCAAGGCCAAGGATACATAATCAACGAAGCTAGAATTGTTAATCGCGGAGATTCATATTCAGTTCACCATCTTCCTGAAGAATGGACAGATGGACTTTTCTCAGGAGATCGAGGGTCGAGGGCTGGAAGATTTACTCATTGGTTGCATACACATCCAAATGCTCCAGCAATCCCTAGTAATGCTGATGCTGATGCGGCTCAAGAGACAAATGGTGTCGACATGATTCTTGGTTTAAGATTCAGCCCCGAAGGCCCACTTCCTTGGTTTGATGATGTCGAAGGTCAAAGAAGAACAATGGGTGATGCTGCAAAAGTAGTAAAGAAATCAGGCAAGAAAAGGCGCTCTTTTTTTGCAAGAAATAGTCTACCGGTACTCGGAGTAGCACCGAGCGGTCATAAAATTCATGAATTACAATTAATTGCATTTCACAAATCAGGTGTGGGAATAAATGTGATATTGGTAGATGAAGAAGGACATCCAATTGAATAATAATAAAAATTGTATTTTCTGTAAACACAATATTACAATAACGAATGCACACTCGGAAGTTCATGCACCCATCCTACAATGTCTTAGGTACAAAATTAGAACTTTGTTCAAATGACCCAATAACAGGCTGGTTTAGAGATGGTTGCTGTAATACAGACGATAACGACAGGGGCCTACACACAGTATGTTGTGTCTTGACCGAAGAGTTTCTAGAATTTGCAAAGTTGCGAGGAAATGACTTGATCACACCTGCTCCACAGTTTGGTTTTCCTGGATTGAAAGCAGGTGACCAATGGTGTGTTTGCGCTCAAACTTGGCATGATGCATGTGAAGAAGGAGTCGCATGTCCAGTGGTTTTAGAAGCAACACATGAAGAAACACTGCAAATTACAACAATTCAATTACTTGAGCAGTATGCACACAAGTGAAGTGGTGATATCATGAAAGAATTATCAGACAAGCAATGTATTCCTTGCAAGGGCGGAGTGCCGCCATTATCTACCTCTGAAATGGCTCCATTGCTTACTCAACTAAATCCAGATTGGCAAATAGTGGATGGCCATCATCTATTCCGTGTATGGAGTTTTGATAATTTTGTAAACGCATTACAATTTACTAATGATGCCGGTGCAATATGCGAACAGGAAGGCCATCATGCGGATTTTGAATTATCATGGGGCCGAGTCAGTGCTAAGATTTGGACCCACAAAATTGATGCTTTAGTGGAAGCAGATTTCATCCTTGCAGCAAAATTCGATACGTTGACGAATTAGAAAATCAATTTCACGGCCAAAACTCAAGGCTTGCCAAATCAAATTTGATGATTCCTTCATCTGCTCCAATACTTAGCATCTTGTCGTTGGCTCTTTGTTCACTCGACATCGCAACAATCTTGTTTGGCCGTTGAATCTCTTTTCGTTTTACAGCATCATTGAGTGCAACTAACAGGTCATAACCCTTAGTTGGCGGCATGAAGTGGTCAAGTAACAATATTTCAGGTGAAAATTGTTTTATTACATTCAGAAAATCCTTTGAATTCCAATGTTGCAAAAAGTCAATTTTAGTCATATCAACAGAACCACTGACGAGTAAGGCTTCAATATCATATCCGTCTTCAAAGGCAAGAACTTTCATTTTGCCCTCTCCAAAAAAAACTCATGGAATTGGCTGATGATCCCACCAGTGCGGTGCTTCAAACCAATTATCATGTCCTTCATCTCTGTCTATTAGTGGTAGGCTGAAAGTAGATGTATCATCTAAATTAACAATGATTCCGATGGCAGCACAAGAACTTGGCAGATAATCTTCACCACTTTCAGTTAACTCAACTCTAATTTCATGTCCTACAGGAAGAATTACATCCATTGGATTAAACTCCATCTTCATTTGATATTCAGCTAATGGAATAACAGGTTTTGCATCATATCCACCATCGCGATATCGCAAATCCATTGTAGCATGTCCAAGACGTAAGTTGGATGTACCGTCATACATTGTGGCAAATACTTGTCCACCATTACATGTTCCTGCTCTAACTCCAAGATGCAGTGTTGGTAGTCCAGAGATGTGTATTTCATCATCAAATGCTGCAATCGTGAAACTAGCAGAAGATGTTGTACTAACTCTATTGCCTTGGCTTTGAGCATTGTCTAGAGTAATTTGTTGCCATTCTAAATCTTGAGGAGGCCATGTTTCTTCAACATGCCATCTTCCATCATTAGTTTGCATTTGCACCATCGGTTTAGGTTCTATACCTATGTCTTTGAGGTAATAATTGAACCAAGCATATAATTCAACAGCCCAATCCATTCTACTCATATTTGGATAAGCTTCTGCACCGTATCCACTTCCTAAATCGCCGTGCCGATCTGGTTGGTCTGGGTAATTGTGACCCCACTGTCCTGAGATTGCCCGGGCATTTATTCCAGCATCTATTAATTTCTGATATGTTGGATATGCGTGATATGGGTCGACATTCCAATCTTGCATGCCCCATACCAAATATACTGAACCGCGATAGTTTTCCAAGACATCTGGTAGATGCCTTCTCTCATCCCAATAGTCATTCCATTCTGCTCCACCAAATTCTGCAAAGCCCCAAGTCGATAGAGGATTCAAAGGACCAATTACATCATCGGAACACATTCTCATATCATCTGTTGTCGGGTCGCTGGTTGCTCCTTGGTAAGCGATATCGTAGCCCATTGCTCTGGCTTCACTGGAACCATTTCTATAGAACATTTCTTGAACTCCGATTGAACCAGAAATTGGAACAATAGTTTTCAAATGTTCAGATGGTTGTTGTGCTGCTTCCCAGTTTGTTGTACCAGCATATGATTTGCCCATGAGCCCAACATTACCATTTGACCACTCTTGGATTCCTAACCATTCAACAACAGCTTGAATCCCAGTTTGTTCTCCGAGACCCTTGACATCTTGGCAATGCGTTGATTGCCCAGTTCCAAAAGTAGAGGCTTGAGCAAGAGCATAACCATGAGGAACAAATGTATCGTAAACCCATTTTCCAACTCCGCCATCTGGAACGGTATTAGGTGAGGAATCATCACCGACTCCAGGCATACCTTCTCCACCGAAGTCGTAGTAAGGGTGTATGGTTAGAATGACGGGAACTACTGTGCCATCAGGAACATCTGGTAGCCAAAGAGAGACATGCATAACCGGTGCTTCAGGGAAACCGATATCTTGTTCACTCGCAGGTAAATCAACTGTAATGAAATGTTCAGTATATGGCAATGCTTCATATGTTCCATTGACTGGAAGTTGCGCCCTTAGTGTATCCATTGGTAGATCCATTTTGTAGCGTAAATTCAATGGAGTATTCCACCATTCTCCGGAAAAATCATCTTCGCTTGAATTTTGAATCACAGCATCTCCAATTGTCATTGCCAGCATCAAAAATACTATTGAAATCGCTACAGTCATTGCAGTAGGAATTGTTAATTGGCGGTGAGATGTATTTTGTTCCAATAACAAACCAGCATCATTTGATGAATTATCAGATAAATTACCGACTGCAACACCAGGAATCGCAGGCAAAGCGGGTAGTTCGAAAAGTTCAGCCTCAAGGACTGAATCATCGGCCACATCACCAATTGCCATGTAAAGGCCAGCAGTCTCTCTCTCAAGAGGATAGCGCCTTACAGATTCTAAAATTATTGCTTTCCATTCATTCATTATGCAAGAAAGCATCCAAAATAAATTCTTCTTGGTTGAGTAATTTTGGAGTTTCTATAGCAGCATAAACCATTATGAAAATTGTAACAGGTATGGCGATTAATATCCCGAGGCCAACAGTAGTCCCCAAAGCCTTAGCCCAGAAACTTGTTTCTTCAATTTCAGGTACATAATCACCCCAAAGAATTCCCAGTGGGTCTGCAACTCCAACCATTTTTATTGAATCAATTTTTGCTTGGTAAACAGGTCTTCCCGCAGAGGATGCAGGGTTTTGAATATCCTCTTCACCGGTAGGATCATCTGAGGTTGGAGTGGCTGCAATGGCTGTAATGTGAGACATGCCATCGCGAACGATGCCAAATGTTGCATACCCATCGTCATCTCTATTTTCAGGGTCTAAGTTATGCGCTTCTGTCTCTGCAATATACCATTGTGCATCAGCAGAATCAGGATCTAATGAACGAGCCATGCCAATAGCACCATCTACATGCGATAGATTCTCATCGTGTTCTAAAGGGATTGTTTCACCGGTACCGCCTTCTCCACATTGCAAAGAAGTGATTGGATATGCACCTACTGCTTTACATTCAGGGTCTCCCGATTGAGTTACGAAATTATCTATTACCCTGTGAAAGAATATTCCATCATAGAGCCCCATTTCAATATGCTCTATCATGTTTTGAGTTGTGATTGGAGCCCATTGCTCAAATAATTCCAAAGTCACCACACCCTCCACTCGGTCTTCAAAATGACCAGGGACATACGATACTTCAATTTCAAAAACAGCATTACCATAATAGGAATCTTTCATCGGAGTATCTTCTTCAACAGGTCCATCGCTCCATGTACTTGGGTCTATGCCGACACTTCTCCAACTTGGCTGGTCTTCTGCATCAACAATTGCCATGATTGGAAGGCTCGAAAATAGTAGCAAATTGAGAGTGACCAGTATCACCCAACGCCCAACCATGTCATGCTGAACCTATCTTCCCTCAAGAATGGTGCGGTTAATGTGCTATTTACAGCGAGTAAATTCAACATCTAAAACAACGTGTCTTACCCTTGGTGAAAACCACTTGACCTTTTCCAAATGATTTACTTTAAGGTCATAATTACGCTTTAATTCCTCTGTGTATTTCTGCAATAAGGAAATAGTAGAATCAATCCACTGTTCTATTTTTTCTTCATCCACATTCATGTGAATATGCAATATTCCCCCTTTTTCTTTCAGACAAGCGATTGCTAATTTCCAAACAGATTGCGAACTTGGCAATAATCCCAAATGACACCTGTCTGCAACACCTTCTAATTTAGGCATAGTAAGTGTATTATCTCCTTTGTGGATTATCAATCTATCAGCCACATTATTTGCCTTTGCACCCCATTGTAATGCGGATATTGAATGCTGATTTAATTCACAAGCATGAACCAATTCAGCCTCTCCACGAACTAGCATAGGGAGTGTGTAATAGCCAATACCTGCATAACAGTCAACGATAGTTTCTCCTTTCAGATCTATATTTCCAATACGGTGCCTTTCAGTTACATTTCCAGATGAATACATCACCTTGCAAGCATCAAAGCCGAACTTAACACCAAAATCTAATAATTCTACCCATGATGAATCTCCAAGTAATAATTGTGCTTGTGATGAACGAATTATATCATCACTAACATGTTTCTGTTTTCCAATACGTTCAACCTTTAGAGCCTCAGCAACACATTTCCATAATGATAATTGATTCTCTTGAGAAATGATTGAGGTCCATTTATCACTACTAAAAGCTGTTTCAGGCAGAAGGATAAGGTCTCCTAATTTCTCCCATTTCGTGGGTAATTTAGATAATAATTCCATAATCGCCTTTTCTCTTGATTGCAGAGGAGAAAAATCATCATTAACGAGGCTTGTTTCGAGCCACTTTGTAATAGATGCACGCAATCTTGCATGAGGTTCAACCGAAGGAGGACTTGAGGCTGTATTGACCTTCTCAATTCGGATCTCAATTCTTTGATTATTGTCATAAATAATAATTTCATCTTCTGAGGAAGGGCAATTTTCATTGACCGGAATAGCCAAAAAACCGTTTTCTAAATCCTTTGGTTGCTTTTCAGAATCTAGCCATTTTTTTTCCTTTAAGAAAAGGTAAATGGCCTCTCCATGGCCCTTTGTTACGACAATTGAAGGTGATAATTCCATGCCTTCACCACCTACCATAAGCAAACCTGTGAGGGGTAACTGCTTTCAATGTCTTGGAACATAATCAGTACATGGCGGAGCCGGAACGGTATAGCATGTACTCAAAAAGACTCACTTCGATTCTATTGATCGGATGTTTTTTAATTCAATTATTTGTTCCATTTGCTTCAGCAGCAGGTATGACCACTTGTACTGCAAATGGTGGAACATGTGACGACTATTCAAGTGCCCAAGATGGCACAGAAAATCAGCAAGATTGGGTCGAAGGAGTCTATGTATTTGATTTGGAAAGCACTTCTTCGTTACAAATTGAATTAACATGGGCAATTCGAGAGTTTAATAGAAGTGTACTTGGATTTGATGACCCAACATTAAATGCAGTTTTGACAGCAGATGGATTAGACCCCCAGGACGGCGCTCCAGCAGATTTAATTCGCACTTATTTCAATGAAAACACAGCAGGTCCAGGAACTCCTACCGTGGGTCAGAAGTTGAAAGTGGAAGTAAATGATGCAGTTGAAGAAGCACTTCAATCTGGGTTTGGAACAGTTTCATCAATGACAACTGATTATGTTTCTACATATACAGAAGCGAGTGTAACCACCGATTGTTCCGAAGACCCAGATACTGATGCTTTAAGCGAAGGAGCAAGCGAAAACAATGTCTTTGAACCACCGATTTGCTTCAGTACTACGGCTACAGTACAATTATCTGATTCAACGTTTAACCTAATTCCAAATCCGGACTTAGATTTGGAAAGAGCTTATCAAGGACTTCTAGTAATGGGATCAAAAGTAACCACCAGTTTTGAGTTAACTGCACAGCCTGGGCATAAAGCAGTCTTTGCAATCAATCCTCCCGAATATGCTACAATAGACGCTGTAGATTCTAATGGAACTAAGGTTGCATACGCTGGCCCACCTGCATTTTGGGCAGGACAATGGTCAATGGACAACCGTGCAGCCCCAATTGGTGGCTCTTCGATTCAGCAACCAATTGCAATGACATTGGCGCATAGAGATAGCGTACAAACGCCTACAGTTGATATCGATCCAACAGAAAAGGCTCTTGATATTAGATTGACATTAGATGTGCGTGATGAATCAAGTGCAACGCTTGATTTTGTTGTAGCATTACATTATTTGGATAATGATACACTCGAAGATTGGGGACTTTCCATGGTTGCTGCAGCCGCACATGCAGAAGTTCCGGTAATCACATCAGATGGAATTAGATTAGCATATCACAATGGATTAGTGAATTTGAGCGGAGTCACTGAGCAATTTCCGATAAGCAGTATAGCAGATGGAATCTCTAGTGCAATAGAAGGAATGGACCCGATTCTAATGAATGATATGTATTGGGTCTCAGAATCGGTTTCAGATGGGTTAGGAGAGCCAACGGGGGGTCTAAACTACTCCCATACTAGCGGTTGTTCTGAAACAGCTGGAGCGGGTCAAGCTCTGTATTATTGTATTCAAGGTGGAAATGCGATGGATGGAAGTCATCCAATATATCTGCGAACTACATCACAGCCATTTTCAATGAAATTGTTAGACATAATCGATGCTTACGTAAATGATCCAACAAAACAAAGTGTACTTGATGTAGTGACAGAAAATGATTTGCGTGCGCTGATGAATACTGGATTTGGTATTGAGACATCCCTATCGGCAGATTTCTTGTCTGCAGTATTGCCAGAAGATTTGCCTCCAAGTGAATTGACATTAGAAATTATTTTGCCAACTTGGATTCAAACTATGGATGGCTCTGACAGGATAATCTTAACCGATACCATTTCTGGAAATGATGAAACTAATGTTTCATTCACAGGTACAGAGCCATTCGATTGGAGGCATGACATAACAAATGCAGATGGTGATATAATTTGTACAAGTCAGCAACCAACTTGCATTAGTACTTCACTATTGATAGATGCAACCCAATTAAATATCCATGAGTGGAAGCAAGCAGTCTCATTTGAGTTTGCACTAGAGGCGGAAATGGCAATTCACCGAATTGGGATACCTCAAGCGCGAATGGATGATGTTTCAGGTTCAACCAAAGTCACCTTAGAAGCACTTCCAAGCGATTTAATTCGCCTTGGGCTAAGCATCTCTGAAAGAATGGATGAACCTTATACAATTAGTGACATTAGCCTTTGTGATTCAAACACTATGCAGTTAGAGGTCTGTGATGAATCTCTTGATTTGGTTTTCACTCCTTTGGGAATAGAAACATTCGTTTCTTCCTATGGAGAATTAATAACACAATTTATTCGCCAGAATTTAGAAAAGACACTTACTGAAGAAGGATCTGATTCACCATTTGGAAATGTCGACATGTCTGCTTTTTCTATCAAGACTACAATTTCAGGGCTCGGCGGATATGATGGTGAAATGAGTGATAATACGGGCCTAACCTTTACAGTTGCAATACCAAGAGTCAAATTCATGCTTGATTTACAAACTCCATTTGGAGAAATTGCAGATGGGAACACAGAGAATATAAAATTGGATTTGATAACTTCACAAATGAATAGTGTAATAATGATGCCACTTGCAACTGCAGCAAGTTCATTGACAAAAGGCCTAGTTAACGGAATCGTTGCAGGCGACGGAATTACTCTACCAGATACCTCAACAGATACCCAAGAAATTGACACAGGACTAGTCAATTCTACAATTAATGATGAATTCCAACTCGCCATGTCTGGCCCAATAACATTCATACTTCCTAAAGGATTGAGTTTTGTTGATGCTACTTCAACCGCTGGCAATTTAGAAATAACGGAAACAGATGGACGACAAAAAATAGTCTATACTATTCCACCAGGTGAATTTGAAGACACTATTTCGTTTAGATTCAATGTCTCTTGGTTGTATATTTTCATGCAATTCTGGATTTATCCAATGGCCTTCTTATTGATATTATTCCTAATCGGCCGCAAGATCAATAAGCGTCGTAAGAGGAAGAAGAGCGCTAAAAAGGCAAAGAAGTCCCGCGATGCAGCAGAAATGAAAGGCACACTCGGGGATGATGAATTTGCTGATTTAGCAGGCTTCCATAGTCCAGCAATCCATGGAGATCAGGAAATATTCCAAACCTTCAATGATAATCTAGATTTAGACAGCAAACCCTTGTCTTACGTGGATGACGATGGTAAATTTAGTTGAGTTGTAAAACTTGATGGATTCTTTTTGCCAAGGAATTACCAATGCCTGGAACTGTTTGTAATTGCTCAACGCTAGCATGAATGATTTCTTGTCTGCCACCAAAATGTCTCAATAATGCTTGCATTTTTTTTGCACCCAAACCATCTACTTGTGTTAGCGGGTCACTCAAGCGCGCCCGCCCTCTTCTCTTACGGTGATAGGTATTGACAAAACGATGAGATTCATCACGGGCGTGAACCATCACTCTACCCATTCTGTCTAAGACGAGTGGCAGCTGGTCTAATCGGTGAATTGTTTCTTCCTTTTTCGCCAACGCGGCAACAGGAAATAAGCCTAATACTTGGCTTTCTTCTAACATCTTTGTGATGGTTGAAAGATGAGTTTGTCCACCATCAAGCAATAACAGATCAGGCCATTCATCTTGCCTTTTTAGCCAACGCTTTACTACTTCCCGCATCATTCTCAAATCATCCATAGCATCACCTTTGACGACGTATTTACGGTATTCTTTCTTAGCAGGCCTGCCATTTCTCAAAACAACGCTAACTCCTACTCTTTCATCACCCATCAATTGAGCCATATCAAAACAAACGATATGATCAAGTCTATCCAAACCCAGTATTTTTGCACCATCATCTGCAGCACGTTGCTCTAGAGAACCGCTTGCTTTTGCTGAAATTCGAGTCAATTGGATTTCTGAATTTTGCCGAGCGAGGTTTGCTAATGTAGCCAAATCCCCTCTGCTTGGAGTTCGGACATCAACTTTAGTCCCTCTTCGTTCATCTAACCATTTTTGTGTTACATCAAGAATAGGAGTCGGAGTTAGTAGCAATCGTGGAGGCTTACGATTTTGGTAGTGTTCTGAAATAAACAAATCCACCGATTCACCAATGTCACCACGGAAAATAAGTGGCCACACCTCCTGTCCTTTGACCACGCCTTCATCGGCATGTAAAACTACAACCGCAGCCAACTCACCTTCACTTGAGATTCCAATTGCATCACAATCTCTGTAGACTTTACTAGAAACAACATGTTGCTTAGTTGTAGTATGAACTGCTCGAATCAAATCACGTTTTACGGCAGCCCCTTCAAAATCCATATCTTCACTTTTTGCATCCATCTCACTAGCTAATTCTTGCAGTAAAGAATTCGCATCTCCATCAAGAACTCGGCGAGCAGCAGTAACGGAATCAGAATACCCTGAAGCATCAATACAGGGCCCTGAACAGAGCCCAATATGCATAGATAGGCAGCCTTGAGGTAACAATTCTTTACAATCTCTAATGCCAAATTGTTGTCTTAATAATTGCATTACCTGCTTTGCAGCACCAGCATTGGGCAATGGCCCCCAGCGTTGACCTTTTTGCGGCGGATTACGAGTGTACAATATACGAGGGATTTCATGATCGGTCAGTACTAAAAATGGATATGACTTATCATCCTTTACCCTTGAATTATATCGAGGCTTATGTTGCCTTATCAATTGTCTTTCAAGAACTAGAGCCTCTTGAGGGGTATTGGTGACAATACATTCTATATCATCGGCAGCATCTACCAATTTTGGTATCATTGCACGGTCGGGGTTGGTTGCAAAATAACTACGTATACGCTGATTTAATTTTGTTGCCTTTCCAACATATAGTACCCTCCCTTCCGAGTTTTTGAAGAGGTAAACGCCCGGTTTTTTGGGAAGTTTTACTGCTGCTAAGTCAACCCCCATATCAATTGGTTATAGGGTGCTCACTCAAAAGCAAATCGTCAATAATTACTGATTTTCGCTTTGGACGGGAAGGGGGATGATTATTCAACGAACAGTATCTATCATAATTCGGAGGGAGAGCAATTAGGTCAACAGGCGAGGTCAAAATTCTAAGATGGCTGGGACAATTTACTCCAGCCATTGAATCTGCCTGGGATGTTACAAGAGAAATTTCACTTCCCGGAATAGCGGAAGCCCTAGGAGTGGTTCGCTCATCGCTCAATATTCCGTTAAAAAGTCTCCAAAAAGATGAATTGGTAGTGATGAGAACTGCCCATGTTATTGGTGGAGGGTCACGTAAGAGATCTGTATTTCATCTCACAATAAGCGGTAGAGAGTTACTTCAACAACTAATCGATGATGGATTGGCTGAATCGCCGCTAAAAAAGGTTCAAAAACGAAAAAAGGCAGGCCAAATAATAGGTTCTGCCCCATCATTGAAACCACTATTTGGCAGAGATGAATTGTTAACGGTAATAATCGAAGAGATGTCCAATTCCGGTTCACTTGTAATCAGCGGATTACCTGGGATTGGAAAAACATCATTGGTTAGAACAGCGCTTGATGAAATGGCGTTAAAGGGCTTTGATATTCACTGGGCGAGTTCTGGTGAATTTACAGATATTGGTAATTTGTTAACACAATGGGAGATTTCTGTAGATGGAGTTGAAGTTAGCGACCTTGATGCTGTTATCTCGTTATTGAATAATAAAAAGCGAGTATTATTTATCGACGATATCCATATGATTCATCCCAGACACATCGATGCCATTGAAAAGGTATCACACGCTCTTGTAAACTCGGATGCAAAGATTCTCTTGGCGGGTAGAGAACCTATGCCATTCGGTCATGAATTGACAAAAATAAAGATACCATCCTTACCAATCGATGATGCTACAAATTTACTTGGCGATGAGATTGAACAACAACAAAAAGAGGAGATTGCCAAGAGATTAGGGGGCCATCCTCTCGCCTTATTATTGTATGACGAAGAAGCGGGATTACCAGAACAGGGTGCGGATGTCCAACAATATGTTGAGGAAGTTGTTTTAGCACATTTGGATGATGATTTACGTGATGATTTAGATCAATTGGTGATTCTTCCGATGCCGGTAATGGCTGAAAGCGCTCCAAATAGTGAAAGTATTGGATTGTTTGACGAATATGCTCTTTTACGTTGGACTAAGAATGATGAGAAAATGGAAGTACAACATTTAGTTAGAAATGTGAGACGCTCATTGCTTGATGAAAAGACGCTGATAGAATTGCATAAGAAAGCGATTTTACATTGGCAGCAGAGTGCTAATAGCGATAAAGAAAAAGTAGTATTATTGTATCATCGGGTCGCTGCAGAAGATGAAAACTTGAAGTTCCATTTTGAAAGAGAAATCGAGACTTTGTTACCAACTCAAAGTGCAGCTGTTTCAGTTATTTTACAAGAAGCATTGAACATCTATCACGATGATGTTGATCTACACTATATGGCTGCCCACGTTGCGATTCAAAGAGGTGATTCCGAGCATGCAGAGAAACATTTACAACATTTGATAGATGATTCAAGGGGTGCAGAAATAGCCCTCTCTATTTCATTGCAACAAGGTAGAATATCCGAGGCGGATGAATTGATTAGAGATGGGTTAGAACTTGCTGAGCCAGAAGAAAAAACCCGCCTCGCTATCGCTGCTGCAAGCCGTTGCTTAGATGATAGAATTGATGCAGCACATAATCCAGATATTACTAAACAAATCAAGCAATTATTGAAACATATTACGATGCCGAAGCAACCTGAAAAACGTACTGCTGTATTGATCTCAATGTCGATAATCAAGCATTCAGTAGCATTATTAGATAATAATTTTAAAGATGCTACTGAAATCCGAAAAACCCTTTCTGAAATAGGCGGTATTGATAATGGCATACTATTGGCATTAGAAATTAAAGCACAGTTAGCTGAAACGAAAAGAAATCTAAAAAACCTTGAGAAGGTAATTGAACTCGCAGCTAATGCTATTGAAAAGCAACCATCAAAACTACATTCAGATGCTTTGAGAATGAGTATTGTTGAATCACTAGTGGAACTTGATATGGCTCATGCGGAGAATATTTTCAATGACATTTCACCTCCACAAAAGAGCCATATTATCTCTGCCCAAAAACGTTTGAATGCGCGATGGTGGACGATGAAATCTATTCTTAACCCGGCGATGACAATCGTTGCTTTGCGTGAAGCGATCTCATTGAATAAATCAACAGGTTGTCACCATGCAGCAAAACAATTGACTGCAAGATTGCATAAATTACTTTGATTACAATTCTGCACCGAGAAGAGTTTTTGTATCTGCAATTCCTTCTATTGGGCGTATCTCTTCAACAATACACCGTGTAAGAGAGAATTCATCATCAGATTGGATTCGCGCAATGATAGCATATTCACCGAATAACATCCATCGAGAAGTAACCAATTCGATATCATCAAGTTTGTCTCGAACATCTTGCTCTTTTCCAGGTATAGTCGTAATTAATACAAATCCAATAGCCATATTTTCACCTCAGTTCTCCACTGCAATCAAAGTTTGAGTTTCGCGAACACCTTTGATTTGACGGAATTCTCCCATCAACATTGAAGTTAGATTTTTTGCTGAATCTGCAGAGACACGAATTAGCATGTCAAACTCGCCATATAGTGCATGAACTTCTGCAACATTAGCATGATTGGTAAGTGCAAGATATACTTCTCTCTCGCACGATGGCTCGGTCTTGAACAGAACAAATGCTTCGGGCACAAATCTTCCACCGACCACTTGGTCTTATTGATTGCTCTTTGTTGAATTGTAATTTTGGATGATTATTTTGATATCAACAAAGGGAACTATTGAAATGCTATTTCATCCGGACTAGTAGCATGTTACATGCAAGTCGGGCACAGAGTATCGTTTTTGCAGTGCTATTGATGTTGTTAGCCACTCCATTTTCATCGATGTTTAACAACACTGATTATTCTCAATCAAATTTTACTGACGAGTCTTCAGAACAAGTTTCTGCTAGGGCCCAAACCACTTGGTCGGGAACTCAAACTTTGACTTCATCATACACAATTTCAGTACAAGATGAATTGATTATCAATGCATGTACAATAATTAAGATGGATGAAAATGTTCGTATTTATGTAGATGGTCGTCTAACGATAGAAGGAACAAATGTGTGCCCAGTTGTAATGTCGGCTAACAGTTTAGGTGATCATGAAGGAATCCAATTCAATAGCAGTTCGACGGGTAGAGGCTCGGTTATTGACAATTTAACCATTGAAGATGCATTATATGGAATCACTATGTTTGGTGGAAACCCAATTATTCATAATTTGACAATAGTAAATCCAGATAGAGTCGGAATTGATATGTTCAATAATGCAGCACCTCAAATTTATGATTTATTTATTAATCAAGCAGGAAGAGATTTGCCATGGCAAAGCGATTGGAGATTTGGATTAGGAGTTTCAGTTGGAGCAGGTTCAACACCGATTATAATTGGGGCACATTTCAGTGACATTCTAACAAGAGGAATCAACGTATGGGGGGCATCAGGTGGTATCTTTAGGAATATCACAATGGATAATGTTTCAGGTTCAAGTTGGGTAATGGTCGCTGGAGTATGGGTCGAAGATAGCGTACCTCTGTTAACCGATATTGCAATTGACAAGTCGGATAATGGAATTGTCATTAGACATGTGGATGATTCTGGCAACACTAGAGCGGTTGTGAAGAGAGCTGACATCTCTAATTCTATGTATAGAGGAGTATATGTTGATAAACAAAATCATACTAATTTCACAAATTATGAAACTGCAGATTTTACTGATTTAACCGTTACTGGAACTGGAGGACCAGGCGCACTGACTGGCAATATTGCTTATGCTGCGATAGAGGTTAACGCTACAGGGGCATGGTTTGAGAATACATTAGTAGACCAATCTACATCTGTAGGTGTTCGTTTATATTTCGTCGACTCTTCAACAACATTCCAAGATTTAGTAATTCGTGATTCGGGAGATACGGGTCAAGGACCGCATGATTCAGGCCTTGCAATACGTTCTTCATATTTCGCACCCACCTTCGATGGCTTAGAAATTTCAGGTTCATCAGGTTCTGCAATATATTCTAGTTCAGGTGGTGCAATGCAAGGAAGTGATTGGTATTTGCACAACAATTCAAAGCAAGGTTTGTACATAGATTCTGCAACAGTGGTAGTTGAAGGCATTATCACTGAAAACAATTCATATGCAGGTGCACATGTACATGATTCTCGCTATGTGACTTTACAAAATGTAACAAGCCAATTCAACGGGATCGCAGGAAGTTCAAGTAATCCTCAACAAACTGCAGATTTAGTATTCACAAAAGCCAATGACATTGAATCCGTTTCAGGAGATGTGCGCTGTAGGGATTGTGATTCCTCTAACAATCAAGGCTCGGGAATCCATATAGAAGATTCAGTAGACCTTTGGCTTGAAAACATCCATGTATTCGATAATAACGAGTCATATGACCCAGTATTCATTGACAATGGGGGATTAACAATAGGACAGCAAGGCGGACAATTCCATCTTATAAATATTCAAATTGATACAGAACGAATTGGCCCTCAAAGCGGCCCTGCTCTGTATATTGAGCAAGCTGCTGGTGAGGTAGACATGCTTTCAATGAGTGGAAATCATACTGGTATTTATTGGAACGCCGACCATAATGGTAATCGTCTATCAAGTCTTAGTCGAAGTTATTTCTCAGGTTCAGGTTGTTTGGACTTGAGTGATCATCCGAGCCTTTCCGGAATTGGTAATGTCATAACACACGATTGTACAGGCTCGATAACAATGACCAATTCACAAGTAAATTGGTCTGGATTATCTGATTCTGCGGGTACAACAATTCTAAATTTGGATGCAAATTCAGATATGCATTTACACCAACCGAGTAATGTTGCAATAGCACAAGCAGTAATGGCTACTGGAGCAACAATTGACGAAGCATGGGACATGACTATTTGGGTATTAAACAATAATTCCAATGGTATTCCAAACGCATATGTAAATCTAACATTTGACCAATTTGAACCTTCAATCGATGAATATACAAATGATTTAGGGACTCTTTTCTTACCTGATTTCATTAGCCGTCGTTGGTCAAATGTTGGAGTCAGCGCAGCAACAGTAGTGACCATAGAATGTGCTTATGATAGCATTAGTAATAGCACAAGTGTGACTTTAGATAGCGATAAAATAGCACCATGCATGCTTCCATTGGATAATCAAGCGCCATTCTTAATTTGGTCTACACCAGAGGATAGTTCTGTTTATCCATCAAATTCTGAAGTATTATTCAATGCCTCAGATTCTTGGGATCTCGATGACGATGAACTCA
>JAACCR010000003.1 GCA_009937205.1 Methanobacteriota archaeon
CCTGCATATGAAGATGCGATTACCTACTTTGAAGGTGTTATGGTTGGATATGGTTTAGATGTTGAAGTTCATCGTTTCCAAAGTGGAACTTTGTGGGCCGTAAATATCTGTGGCTACAAAACCGGTACTGTTTATCCAGATGAATGGTTGGTCTTTGGTGCACACTTTGACATAGCACCTTATGCATCTCCAATTGGAATTATCCCGGGAACTGATGAACAGGGATATGGGACAAGAACTGGAGCTTATGATAACACAGCAGGAACTTCAATGGTATTGACCACAGCAAGTGTCCTTGCTGATTTTGATGCACGACGGACAATGGTGTTCTGTTTATGGTCTTCAGAAGAAGAAGGGCTTTGGGGATCTGGTGCTTTTGCCGGAGACATCCCTGACGGAGTGACAGTAAGCAATTACCTCAACCTCGATATGGCGGGCATCAATTACCCTGGTGACTTTGCCCTCTCTGTTTACCTCGGACCTGACGGCAGTGGTGACGTTATTGACCAACCAGGTATGTATCATTTAGCGGAATGGATTGGCGCTGATGCGTTTGACCTTTCTTATCAAATTGAAAATGGACGTAATGAATGGGAAGCTGCTGGTGAAAGTCCTTTGTGGCAGAATAATTACCAAGATACTGTGGCTATTTATGAAAGTCCAACTGCTCGCAGTGACCATGATTCATTCCAGCAGATTGGTGTAGCTACGCTTGGGTGGAATGGGGTCGTTGATGGCTATCCTTGCTATCACAAGACTTGTGATAAATTAACAACGATGGAGGAATACATGGTTACCGATAATGCAACCGGTGAATCGAATTTGGTTCACTCCTGGGATATTGTAACCTGGTGGGCTGTTTACGCATTCTTGCACATGGATCAAACACCAGTTCCAAATGAATTGTTGTGATTTTCCTCGCAAACTATCCTTCGATAACAGGGCATTTTCGATCTGCTTCTTCATAGACCACAGTCTTAGCCCAAAGGTAACTTGTTCGCTGTGGGATGGTCTTCGATTTCTTTGCTAACTTCTTTCTTTTGTTACAAAGTACTAATTCGTGCACGATTGTTTCTACCATTATGGCCATTTTACTCAGTTATTAGTTGGTCTTGAACCCTTATCAAACCTTTGTTAGTTTGACAATAATTCCCCGTTTTGTGTAAATTGGTTTCCTTTTTACACCGTCTTAGCACCACATTTTACTGTTGATGATGATACGAAGTAGGCGCAGACTTGAGAAGGGGGGCGTTCACGCAACATCATGCTCGGCACGAAACATATGCGCGCTTTGCTATTGGTGGGCATCATGTGTTTGGCCCCATTGTCTGGGTGTTTTGGCGAAGAGGACGAGGGGGGTGCGCCTAGTATGGATGACGTTGTCATCACTCCAGAGGTTTTGACCGGGGGGGTATTTCAAGCACTGACTATTTCTGCTAAGCAGGATGTTTCCGCATTCGTTCCTTATTTGGTTAAAGACGTTTCATCTGGATATGTATTCAATTCTACCGTCGTCGATTTACGCCAGGGCGATTCGGTTCAATTGAATGTTTTAGCTCCACCACGAATTGATTCAGCATTCATCTTTATTGGTGAGTTTGGTAGAGATAATTGGCCTATTAGAGAAATTAATGAATCGTGGGCAACTTGGGTTGCTGAAGATGGGCACCTTAGTGCTGACCGGGGTGCTGTGATGAGCATTGGTAGTGAAAATATAACATTCAATAGTAGCCAAGAAACTGGTGGTTCTGTCGCCTATTATCCACTCACTGTTGCGAGAGATATCGCCCCTGGGTATTCGGAAGATGAGGGTGGTCGTCATTCTACTGGCGTGGTTAATGGCCGGACGACCTACAACTTCCTAAGCCATCTTACCGACCAAACCCCCGACCCATCCGATTTGTCAGATGGTGCTGTTGGTTATCTAGACAGGTGGGCGGGTCAAGGCAATGGTGCTTACGAGGCTGGTGCAGTTTACTTACAAGATCAATTAGAATCGTTTGGTTTAGATGTTATTACTCAGCGTTATGCATTCACTGATATATTAGAAAATCAAAATCCAGAAGCATACAATATCTGTGGATTCAGATATGGTAGTGAATTCCCTGATGAGTGGATGGTGTTTGGAGCTCACTTTGATGTCGCCCCTCCTGCTAACGCACTACTCCTAGACCCTCACGTCACCGGTGTGCGAACATATGGAACGCGTGTTGGCGCATATGACAACACCGCTGGTACCAGTATGGTATTGACCGTCGCTGAAGCAATGGCTAATTATGAGACGCGTAGAACAATGGTATTCTGCCTATGGTCTGGAGAAGAGGGTGGTAAGAGAGGTAGTGATTATTGGACGGATTATTATGTTAAGGAAGAGAATCCAGATGTAGTTGTTACAAATTATGTCAATCTCGATATGGCTGGAGTAAACTGGCCCGGTGGTGGTGGTGCACCGCACTCAGATCCCAATCCTACAGTTGACCCTGATGGCTATCCAAAGGATGAGGAAGTTTGGCCAATGCGAGTCTATATCGGACCTTCTGATGACCATACGCAACTAATGCAACCTGAGATGGTTGGCCTTGCTATGTGGATTGGTTCTGATGCTATTGGTGTTGAACAACAACAATCTGTGTTAGTCGGTACTGGTTTTGAAGCAGATACTTGGAAAGTTGATGATTGGTTGGCAAGAGATCGACCTGAGATTATTGTCTATGAAGATTCTACTGCGCGAAGTGACCATGCATCATTCCAAGATAATCTACAAACTGTTACTATGGGGTTCGGCGGCTTAGTCGATGGATATTGGTGCTATCATCAAACATGTGATACTTTAGAGGAAATGGAGCAATGGATGGATACCACTGACAAAGGATATGGTGAAGACAATAGTGGTGTAACAAATTTAGTGGACAGCCTTGACGTTATTGTATGGTGGGCAACATACTCTTTCTTCCACCTAGATCAAGACCCTGTGGTCAATTCTTATTTGCTTTAGAAGTAACTTGCAATGTTTTGCAATAATGCTGCTGGCTCCCAAACACCCATGAACCAGCCAGCCACTGGTATTGTAAAAATCGCCAATACAAGATAGAATACTTGTTCGTTCCAATCTTTTACCTTCAATCCGTCAAGAGGGCCCCATGGAATCATATTGAATAGCCCTAGGAACAAGTTTGCACCTAGCCAAAAATAGCCAATATCAAAAATCATCGCTTGCCAAATCAATGAACCATTATCCAGATACGTAGAATTAGCGAATTCGGCTGAACCAGTTAGCCCTATTACCGCGCCCCAAAGTGGAACTCCAATGATAAATAGAGCCAGATTGACTAGAGGCCCTGCAACTGCAATGTGCCCATTTTGTCTTCTTGTAACTAAACCAGCAACCATAACCGCGCCAGGCGCCATAAATACAATTCCAAGAAGTGCAGCCACTAAGACACCATTTCTCAGCCCCCTCGGATCTGCCCTAAACTCTGCCCAGCAACCATTCTTTTTGGCTACTATTTTGTGACCTATTTCGTGTAATAAGAAAGCCGGCCCTATCGCTAAAAACATTACAGGCATAGCGAGTAATAATCCTATAATCCATGGAGTCATTCCGGCTTGAGATATAGAAAGGATTCCACCAACTCTCATGAAGCCTAATGCTAGAGTGAAGGCGCCCATTGCAAATGCTAAATGACTTCTTTCTGTTTTACTAAAGTGCCAAATTCTACCATCGTGCATAGTTGCTGGTTTCTGTTGAAAGCCACTTAGCAATTGATTCAACATTCCACCCATATTTCCAGAGTTAGTGTCAAAATGAATTGTTCCATCGTTTGATTGGCGTTGATGAATACGGTGAATTCTTGCTTTCTGTGGGCGAGAAAATGGGTCGTCGTCGACCAAGTTTGCTCGGTCGTCTCGTGTGCCCATATCCGTGAAGTGTTGCTGCTGTGCTTTGAAGCCTCTCATCATAGGGTTGATGGGTGATTAGTAACTCGCTGACTTGAGGAGTAGCAATGTCAATGCCAAGACGTGCCATGAAGGAGTTGGGGCTTCAAGCCTGTTGTCTTCGTTGTGATGAGAGCGATATTGCTGGTTCGCAACGCTGCAAGAGTTGTATTTCTCACCACCGGAATGTACGAGAATTAATTGCTGCTGCTGCTACTGAAGATGAATTATTTCAGTTTGCAAAGGAATTGGTAGCGATGGCAGCTTCACCACATAGACACGACCATGATGAGATTCATGGCGAGGTGTTACTTGAGCAGCAACGTCTTGCTGCAGCACTAATAACAGCAACACCGTTACCAACTTCCGAAGAAGTGGGAGATCTTTTTGCTTCTCAGAGAAATAGTGAGAAAACAAATATTATTCGGGATGTTGCCAATCAAAATCCCTGGAAGGACGCCGCCCCTGAAGTTGATGTTGCAACCCAAATTGGACAAGAAGCTTGGAGTGATGCTGAGGCTGAGGCTAGTATCGCGCATCATGGAGCGAGGACGATTCCTAGTAAGCCAATTGCTAAGGTCGATAGAAGTGATAGAGTTGGGGAAGACTTGGAACTGTCCGATCGCATTCACGCAGCTGTAGATGCTCAAAGTGTGCCAAAGGAACTGGCTGATGATGTCGAAGCCTTTGGTTTTGAAGCCCGACAACGCGCTAGGAAGGATTTGAAGGATGCTATTTCAAATTTGGATGAAATCTTAGATGATGATTTTGATTTATAATCCATTTTACTGTATATTGTTTAATTGCTTTTTGAATGGGATTAATATTATCTGTTTTTTAAAAAGTTAAAGCCCTTAATTGGGTTGTATAAACTCTCCTTAAAATTAAATGATATTGTTATTGGGTTCAAAGGAAATTTCTCCTTTGTGAAGTGTATATGATATGCGCTGTGTACCCTTTCCTTTGGATTTCTTACCAATAATTTCTATATGGCCAATCTCACCTAGTTGTTTGACATGTGTTCCGGCACAGGGGCATAAATCAAGAGAATCACCGATTTTTACAACTCTTAAATTATTGATGGAAGCGGGTAATAAATCCATGTTTGTTCGCTCTGGCGGCATTAAAGCATTAATTTCTGATCTCGTCATTTCTTCGTCACTAACTGTGTGGTTTTCATCGATTAAATCGTTGGTTAGTTGAGTGAGTTGTTGTAACATTTCTTCATCGAATTTAATTGGGTTAAAATCAATTCTCGACCTCTCGGTATGGATTTGATTGCCTACTGTTCTAGCTGCATTAAAATTATCATATACAACTCCGCTAACCAAATGTTGGGCTGTATGCATGCGCATGTGTTCATATCTTCTGTGCCAGTCTATTTTGCCTGTGATTTCGTCACCGACTTCCAGTTGATGACCTTTTTCCAAATGGTGGTAAATATCATCCCTACCCCTTACTTCACTAACCTGTAGTATCCCATTTGGACCATCCAGTGTTCCCGTATCCCAATTTTGTCCACCACCAAGTGGGTAGAATAACGTTCTATCGAGAACTACTTTATCTTCTTCAGCAATGGTAACCTGGGCTGTAAAATTGGTTAAATAGCCCGCTTCTATATCCTCAAGGAATAGTTTCTCACTGCCCATGGTTTTATCCAAACAGTGATAATTGAAGATGTTTTTTCTATATCAATGTGAAAGATCTTCAACTAGATTGGCATTTCCTTCGATAGTGGTATCGATCACAATGGATGGTGTTTTCCATGCATTTTTCAGAGCTACAGTTGAAGACCAAAGTGCGGGAATAAAGCCTACTTCTTCATATTCCCAGCCACGTTCTTCTGCATACTGTTTGACCATTGGTGCTGCTTTTGGTAAGTTAAAATGTGATAATGCAGGGAGGAGGTGGTGTTCGATTTGATAATCTAAACCAACGAAAAAGAAAGAACCAATTCGTCCGAATTTTATACGTCGAGCAGTTTCTATTTGTAGTCGCCAGTTCTTATCATACTCAACTACAATCGGTCTTCCGGCGTGACCAACCAGAAAAACACCGGTTAGTATTGTCCCCACTAAAGCCCACAGCAATACGTAGAATCCGACTACGGTTTGCCAAGGCATTCCAAGTTGAACTGGTAGAATTAGCCATAAGTAAAAGTGCAGCAAAACAAGACCGGAATCTGCAAGCCAAATCTTAGAAAACCTGTGGTTCTTTTTAGAAACAAATGGGTGACTAATGAGATACCAAATGCCATCCCAGCGGAGTAAATGTCCAACTAGGAGAGATATTGGCCAAAATATCCATGCTTGTATATATCTTTGGAATATTTTTCTAATCGGGCCACTAGAATCATATTCTTCCTTAGTAAAGGTAAGCGGCCATGCATAAATATCTGGATCTTTGTCGATTACATTCGGATGGGCGTGGTGTTTAATATTGTGCTTTACACGCCAATATTCCATTGACATACCAGAGAATAGAGGGAATGCTAATCCAGCAAGACTTAGATTGCCCCATTTAGAATTACAAGCTGATGAATGTACTCCCTCGTGTGCAGTCATGGCCAATGTTGTAGCGAATAATGCCGTAATTGGTAAAATAATTAATCCTTGAATCAATGTAATTTGAGTATGAGTGTAAATTAGTCCACCTACTATTATGAAAAGAAAAATTACTTTTGACCATGATTTACCTGCTGGCTTTGCAAGCAATCCTGCTGCATGAAGTTTGCGACGGAGGTCTGCCATTGGGTGTTCGGCCATCTGAAATCAACTCAGTGGGGAGAATCCTCACTGCTTTGGCCCAAACCATGGGGGTTTTCAACATAGTGGGGGGTTAGTGTAGTAAAATCAGTGATTGAGTGACTCAAATAAAGACTCTGCATGGGTGATGCTGTTGTCAATACTCATGTCTGTGAGGGCTCTTGGTGTTTCGTTTTGCATAATTTCAATCCAACCGTTTTTTGGCATCCATACTGGTTTTTCATCATACCAAAATTCACACAAAGCATCATCGCGTATTAATTGAAGTGTTGGCTCTACTGTTGTATTTGGTCGTTCTTGGGAAAGAGCAAGTCCACCCCAATGATAGAAACTTGGTTTTGGATTTGTTTGATCTTTAAATTCCATAATAGAGTGTTGTAATTTTCCTGGTGCTTGAGCTGTATATTCTGTTAAATCAAACATTTTGTCGCAAGTTATTACTCCATCTCCATTATTATTGCCTCCGATAGTGGAGATCGTTGTTTGGGATGATGATTGTTCAACATTAGTAACTCTACATCTTAACAAAACCTGAACACCTAGTTGGGCTGCTTTTATTGTTAAAATTTTGAATAACCATTCTCCGCGTAGGGCAAATCCATTTGGGTTTTGTAAAATTTTTAAGTGGGTTATTTCACCCTCTCCCAAATATTTCTGTAAACTTTCCCGCCGCTCTACCCAGCCTGGAATAAAACAGGGGAAACCAATTTCAGGATGAATGTCGATAAGTGTAACATTGTGTTCTTTGGCACAAAGAATAGATAAGATCAATCCTTCAATACTACCACCAACAATCACTATATCAGACATTTAATTGCACCCCTTCTGGTTTTATGCTTAGAGCAAAAACGGGGCACGAGGGGATACATAATTCACAATGGGTGCATTTTTCTTCCTCGACAACAACCAATCTATCCTTTAATTCAATTATGTTAATTGGACATAAAGATATACATGCAGCGCAACCATAACATAAATCATCATCAATGATGAAAATATGGTCTGCTATACGTGCCATTACCCCTTGCCAGATGATTATTGTAGATGGTTTCTTTGTCCAGTGGCAATTGGATTTAATTGGTTTTATTAGTATTTTTAAATTTTCAAATAAAGATTGCCGATGTCCATTGTAGAGAAAAAAAGAAAATTAAAAAGAAGATATATTGATTATAAATAAAAATAAATATTGTTTGCAATGGAATTATAAAAATTAAGATAGATAGTAAAATGGGTATATGTTACCACACCCCTCTATTTCCTATGGAGATATTTACTGATCTCTAACGAAAGTAAGGTAGATATGATGATTGTAGATAACGAAAGTAAGGATTAGAAGATATGGTCGCGAGAGGTTATTGAAGTTATAGATTAGAGATGAATGAAAAAAATATTTACAAATTTTAAAATTAGGTTGCAGTGGAAATTAAGGGGTATGGGTTAAACAAATTATACCACAGGTTCTTTTGACATCGACATCAGGGTTGGTTGATTGATATGGTATTATATGCTCCTGGAAGAACTTCATCATATCCTGAAAACCCTCCAAAAAAAGGATTAAGGTATCATTATTTGGGAGGTGGTGATGAAGTTGGTAACGTTGGTATTATGCTTGAAGATGC
>JAACCR010000021.1 GCA_009937205.1 Methanobacteriota archaeon
GAACTTAACATAAAAAGGGCATCAAAATAAACAAACATGCGCGGTTTTTGCACAATCACTGAACTACCGCGCATAACATAAGTTCTACTCCCACTCGGAAGTGAATTACCAGCGATGACACTACTGCAGTTGCAGAGTGATGAGATAATTATTGGAATAATTGCCTAACATCTCCTCGTTGCGTTCATATGCAAAGCGGCTTTGGACAGAGCATGAGCGAAACAGGGCAACCAATTCCTCAACTCCTCAAAGAGGATGGCACACCATATTCAGCAGCAGTTTTGATTCCTACAATCAATAATGCAGACGAACTTGATATTGTCTTGGAAAGATTATCAAAACAGACATACCCTCACTTTGAACTAGTTATATCAGATTCCAAGTCTAAAGACCATACCAAGCAAGTTTGTGAAAAGTATGGTGCTCGCTGGATAGAAGACCCCTCACGCAACCGTGCTGATGCCTGTAATTTTGCATTTGAACAAATGGATCACGACATTGTTCTATTCACCGATGATGATACTATTCCTCCTTTGGATTGGGTTGAGAAATTAATCCGTTGGTTTGAAGATCCAAAGGTTGGTGCTGTTGGTGGACCTAATTTTGCACCAGATTCTGACCCGTTTGGAGCAAAGTGTGCTGATGTTGCATTTTGTACAAAGTTCATGACTGCAGGAACAAGATATGGAGCTTAGCCGAAAGGAGTCCTAGTTCCAATCCATCACAATCCTGGTGTTAATTGCGCCCATAGAATGGCAAACCTACGTGAAGTTGGATTCTTTGAAAAAGGCTGTATAGGAGCAGAAGATGTTGTCCTCGATGCTAAGATTCAACGTGCAGGTCACAAGATATTCATTGACCCAACAAATGTAATGCCACATCGTCGCCGCCTCCCATTTAGACCATACATGAAACAAATGAGAAATTATGGCTACACTCGAATGGTAGCAAATAAGAGATGGCCAGAAATTGCAGAAAAGTCTCATACTGCAATCGGTTTCTTCCCATGGCTAGTAGTTGCTGCAATCGCTTCCATGATTTGGGGATTATCTACTGGAGGCGCTGCTGATGGATATTGGTTAACACTTTCAGGTGAATGGACAATGTCTAGAATCGCATTCCACCTTCCTGGTGGATTGATGGCATTTTATATCGGACTTTCATGGCTTGGTGCTGCAATTGGAACGTCACCACATAGAAGTATTGGAACTGTTTTCTTTGCCCCTCTATTCGTATTCTTAGCACACTGGGCCTATGGACAAGGCGTTAACAAGGCTTGGAGAGAGATCCGCAAGACCGGTGGTTCTGCTGGTGTTGGCAATCAAATTGATGACAGAGTAAGAACTGCTTAATCACCAAAACGGTTTAGCATTCTAACCAACAAAGCAATCAATTTACACTTGCTCAAGAGGGCAATGCCTTTGATGGGCATAGTTAGCCGAGAAACATGGCTGGCAAATCAATAGCAGAGAGGTTAGCCGGCCTTGAGAATCCTGACGATATAAGTGATTCTCAGGAAATATGGGATACTATCAAAACAATTTTAATAATAATTAGAGTGCTATTGTTTGTAGCGATAATCGTTATTTCAGAAATAATGGAACAATATTTTTTCAGAGAATTAAGTCTAGCTATTTGGTCATTAATAATTGGAATTCCTCTGTTTATTCTAATCTCAGTTGCAATAATCAATGGCGATAAAATGTTTAATCCTGTTGCAGATGAGGATGAACCCACAGCGTTGAAGCATCCGATTCGTGAGCGAGTATGAATCTCTATCAATAAGTGCTAACATCGCCAGTTTGGATATTCCATTGGCTCGCGTAAACACCTGAACTTTCAATTAACCCATCATGAGTTCCTCTCTCAACTATAGCACCATCGACCATGGAAAGTATTTCATTAGCATTTCTGATAGTGCTAAGACGGTGTGCTACTGCAATAGTCGCTCTATCTGTACCACTACTCAGCAGGTTCTCCTGAATTCTCTTTTCAGTTTCTGCATCCAATGCACTGCTCGCTTCATCGAGGATTAGAAGACTTGGTTGCTTTAGTAGAGCCCGAGCCAGTGAAACTCTTGCTTTTTGTCCACCAGATAATTTTGCACCTCTATCTCCAACCATTGTATCTATTCCCTCCTCTAACTTAGAGACAAATTCTGATGCCCC
>JAACCR010000104.1 GCA_009937205.1 Methanobacteriota archaeon
CTTGGTAATCATTACAAAAGCCTCATCGATGACGGTTTCATTGTTGATAACCAATACGATCATAAATTGAGCTACAACATCTAAAGAATTTTGCGGGAAATCAAGAAGATCCATTTCTCCCGTTTGTATTGCTGCTTGTAATGCGGCTAATTCAAGTAAATCATCGACGCTTGATGGAAGGAATCTCGCTCTTGGAATACCTCCTACGTGGTGTCCAGCACGGCCAATTCTTTGCAATGCGGTTGAGATGTCGCCAGGGCTTCCACTTTGTAGTACTAAATCTATTGAACCGATATCGATTCCCATTTCAATAGAAGAAGAAGTTACCACTGCACGTAAGTGGCCATGTTTCAATTTCTTCTCCACATCTAATCTCATTTTCTTATCCATTGAACCATGGTGCCCTGCAACTAATTCACCTAGATGTGGGCGCAGTTTTAGAACAATATTTTCAGTCATTTTTCTTGTATTAGCAAATACCAATGTTGTGTTATGGGCTGAAATTAAATCTGCAATAGCTTCAATATTCTTCTCAAGTATTTTCATTACTGAAAGATCACTGAATTTTGGATCTGTTATCAGAATGTCCAAATCTAATTCCCTAGCGCCAGAAATTTTGGCAATATTGACCTTTGTTCCTACGCCATCTTCGTCATCTCCACTTGAAACGAGATACTCAGCAACTGTTTCGAGTGGCTCCATCGTAGCAGAAATACCGATCCTTTGTACCGGAATGGTCAGTAATGTATCTAGGTAAGACAAAGTCAAAGCGAGATGAACTCCCCGCTTTGAGGGTACTAGTGAGTGCAATTCGTCAATGATCATGAATTCTACTGCATTTACAATTGGTTGAAACCTTGGAGAGGTAATTGCTATTGCGAGAGATTCTGGAGTCGTAATCAAGATGTGAGGGGGGTTTCTTAGCATTTTTTGCCTCTCACTTTGAGGGGTATCACCAGTTCGTAATCCTACCTTCACTTCTTGAGTCCCAGCAGGCAAATAATTATCGTATATTTCCTTCAAGGGTCCAAGTAAATTTCTTTGAATATCATTAGCCAGTGCTTTAATGGGAGAAATATACACACAGTAAACTTTTTTCTCCAATTTCTTTTCAATTCCAGCCCTTACTAAATTATCAATTACAGTTAGGAATGCGGTCAAAGTTTTACCTGATCCTGTAGGCGAGCATAGCAGTAAATGTTCTTTGGCCATAATCGCAGGAATCGCCAATTTTTGCGGTCTGGTAAAGTCATCAAACTTATCTTTGAACCAGTTGCGAACGGGGGGGCATAATTTCTCCAGCAATTCCTCTTTGGCTAGAGGATTCTCAAGATAGTGTATATCTGCCATTTTTTTAGCCTACCCGATGAGGCCAATTCGGGGGTGAAGAGCATATAATTCTTCGCTTATTAGCAACTATGAAAACGATTTTTATTTTCAAACCAATAGCAATACTTTTTTTCATTAAAAAATACGATTTTAAGACGTTAGAGTGGTTTGCTAAAATCAAGCAACACCCAAACCACCCTTTTTCCAACGATTTACAATTTCTGTTTCTTCCTGTTTTGTTGGATTCATTAATAGCGATTCAATTGCATTCTCTGGAATTGCAATTTCGTACAAGGCATCGGTAGGGCAAGATCCAATACAAGATAGACAACCTACGCAGTTATTTCCGACTACAATTACAGGCCTTTTACCATGTTTTCTACCCTGTGGGTTTTCTGCTAATGGCAACAATGCCTCAAAGGGGCAATGGGCAATACACAAATCACAACCGGTGCAATCTTGCTGCGTGATCGCTACCATAGACTGGCCCATGATTACTACCAAGTGTCCATCTTTCAAAAACAATGCCTTTGTGAGATTAAATTTTTGTCTACTAAAGCATTAATTTCTTTCCCGTTGTTAGGTGAGGTTCAAAGGCTGGAGACATCACCGCCTAATTGGTGAAAACTATGGCTGATGCTGAGGAAGGTCGTCTAGAACGTCTAACTGGGATGCTAAAGCGCCGTGGAATCATTTTACCAGCATTTGAAATACATGGCGGAGCAAAAGGCTTGTATGATTTTGGTCCCGTTGGGGGCCGTCTCAGAAATAAAGTCAATCAAGCATGGCTAAATCATTGGATTTCTATGGGCAATATAGTGGAATTATCTTGTCCTACAATTACTCCATATGCTGTTTTGGAGGCTAGTGGTCACGTTGGAGAGTTTTCTGATTTTATGACAAATTGTAATTCATGCGAAGAAGCAAGTAGAGCTGATACAATTCTCGAATCCCACCATCCCAATCCTGATTCTCTAACAAAATCGGATTTACAACAATTACTCATCGATATTAATCCGCAATGCCCTGCTTGCGGCGCTAGTGAATGGAGTCCAATCGTTGCTCAAAATTTGATGTTTAACACAACCATTGGAGCAGGTAAATCAGGTAGACCAGGTTTCCTTCGTCCAGAAACAGCCCAAGGTATGTTCACATCATTCTCTTCCTTATATCGGCATAACCGCGAGAGATTACCATTCGGAGCAGTACAAGTTGGAAAGGGATATAGAAATGAAATCAGCCCTCGTCAAGGTATGATTCGACTTAGAGAGTTTAACATGGCGGAATTAGAATATTTCATTGACCCAGAGGTTAACCCAGAACATGACTTCTCGCCATGGGCATCTATTCAGATGAATTTGTTATCAGAAAATGATGGTGAAATAACAATGTCGATTACCGATGCAGTTGTTAAAAAGATAATCCGCCACCCAACCGTTGCACTGTTCATGGCAAAAACATTTGATTTCCTAACCAATATTGGGATTGATAGTTCCAAGTTAAGATTTAGACAACATCAAAGCGATGAGATGGCTCATTATGCATCCGATTGCTGGGATGTGGAAATTCTTGGTTCGTATGGGTGGGTTGAATGTGTTGGGATTGCTCACAGAGGTTGTTATGATCTTGAAGCCCATGAAAAAGCAACAGGAAAAACACTTCGAGCACGTCGCGAATTTGCCCAACCAAAAATCGTGGAGATTGATGGATGGACTACCGATGGTGCGACAGCAGGCCCAGCGTTTAGAGCGCTAGCAGGGGCTGTCAAAAAGGCTGTAGAACAATTATCTTCTAATTGTGAATACCCTACTCAAGTAACTTTAGAAAATGGTGAGTCAGTAACTGTTGACTTAGAACATGTAAAGCGTGTTCAGAGAACTGAAACCATATCTGGGGAATGGTATATACCACATGTTGTGGAACCGGCTTTTGGTATTGATAGAATAATTTGGCACTTACTGGATCATGCTTATGATGAATCCGGAAAAGACGGTGAAGAATACGTCACTCTGAGATTAAATGAATCAATTGCGCCTGTTGATTATTGCGTATTCCCTCTATTTGAGAAGGATGGAATGGGGGAGTTAGCAAAGGAGATACATCGATCATTATGCTCTAAATTTGGAACAGTTTCAATCTATGATGCCAGTGGTTCAATAGGAAGGCGTTATGCAAGAGCAGATGAAATTGGAGTCCCTATTTGCATTACAGTTGACCATCAATCACTACAAGATAATACAGTTACACTAAGAGATAGAGATAGTGGCAAACAATCAAGAATTTCCATCTCAGAATTGTGAATGTTGAATAACCATCGGTGATGGCTGTATATTATGGGTGAAGTGAGCGATTGGACTGAACGTCACCGCCCAGTCTCCGAGAGGCAATTGGAGGGCAATGAGGTTCAACGCCGTAAAATCCGTAAATGGTTGGACGATTGGCAATCCGGTACTCCGAATAAAAAGGCGCTACTGCTTGTGGGGCCACCAGGTGTTGGAAAAACAAGTGTTGCAAGAGCAGTAGCAGCTGATATGGGTTGGAATGTAATCGAACTCAATGCTTCCGATGCCAGAAATGCTGGTGCAATAAGGAAGGCTGCAACCCAAGGCTCAACTCATCGCTCTTTATTCCATGATCCTAATGAAAAAAACCAAAGGACTTTGATTTTACTAGATGAAGTGGACCATCTCTCTGGAGGATTAAGAGAAGTTAGTCAAGAGAAGTTAGAGAAAGCTATGATGGGTGATGAAATTGCAGGTAAGGCAATAACATTCAGTGGCGATTCTGGAGGTAAGGCGGAATTATTGAGATTACTGGATTCTACAATGCAGCCAGTTATTATGGCATGTAATGAGGAGATGGGATTATGGGGTAAAGGTTCCTCATGGAGAAGTACTAGAGATCGATTTTCAAAACATTTACAAAAAATAATTTTTGAGAGGGCTAGCGATGAAGCCCTTAGAAGAATTGCAAAAAGAGTGCTGCGCGAGGAGAAAATTGAATTTGAAGATTCGGCAGTTGAAGAGTTGGTTAGGGCCAACCCGGGTGATTTGCGAGCATTGGTTCGTGATTTGCAGGTAGTTTGTGTTGACAAAGAAGTAAGACTAACTACGGACATTATTCGTATGCAAATCGCTGCAGGTCAGAGAGATATTTCGGTTGAAATATTCCCTGGACTAGATAATTTGTACAGGAGTCGATCAGCCGAAGAAGCATCATCGATTTCCCGTACTATAGACAAGTCTCCAGATGATTTGATGAATTGGGTGCATTGGAACAATGCATCCTTGTTTACTGATGTAAAGGGAATAGTTAGAGGTGCTCGTTCCCTTTCACAAGCCAATAGAATGTTCTATGGAAGATTCTTAAATACTGCACATCGTTCTACTTATTGGTGCTCTAATTTGAGCGCTTTATCTGCCAGTATTGCTAACCCGACACCTCTAGAAGGGCGTATTTTCGCATCATACCCTAATTATCTTCGACGCGGTAGTTCATACACACGCCCAACGATTATCAACAGATTAGCGAGCACCTGCGGTGCAAATAAATCAACGGTTAGAGAAGAAATGATGCCAATATTGTCGGCATTAATGTCGGCTGAAGAAAAAGTTGGTGACCCTTCTGACTTCACAATCTCATTGAGCCTTGGCTTTACTGCTGAAGAGCATGCTTCATTAGCAGGACTTCCTTTATCTCGAAGGAGTACAAAGGACCTAATTGCCAATTATAATGAAAGCCAAATTAAATTGCTTGAAAGGCGTGATGATATCCAACCATTGCCTCAGATTGAGCAGCAGGTGGTTAAAGAAGAAGAAATAATTCAAGAAAAAGATCCAGGTCAAACTAAATTATTCTAAGATTCATTCTTTATCTTTAGATGGAATAATTCTTCTAAGCAAGGCGACAGCAGATCGTTCTGTCAAAACTTTTTCTTCCTTCTTCCATGTTCTTGGATGTAGCAAAATAACAGCCGTTAGCAATTCCAAACGACCGAACCACATCAATATTGATGTAATTAGTAAGGCACCATAATTCATCTCAGCCCAAGTATTACTAGGGCCAAATTCTCCAAGTGCTGGTCCAGTATTACCCAATGATGATGCTACAACTGAAATTATACTTTCAAAGGATTCATTTGGCATACATATCGCCAACAAGACACAAGATATTGCAAATAAACCAATCCATACAAACAACATACCTACTATCAGACCAAGTTGATGTCTTTCAACAACTTCACCATTCATTCGAATACGGTCTATCCTTCTTGGTTGCCCAATTCGTACAATTTCACGCATTGCTACTTTGAAAGCCAGATTAATTCTCAGTAATTTTAACCCTCCACTTGTAGAGCCAGCACATGCACCAATAATCATCAGTGTCAGGAATATTATTTGTGTGACGATCGGCCAAGCACCATAATCAGTTGAAGAATATCCAGTAGAAGTTCCAATAGAAATAACATTGAATAAACTGTATCTTAATGAGTTCCCAAGAGATATCTCAGTGGCCATTAGAGCTAATACCATTGCACATATTGCAACAATTAAATACACTAGATAATTCTTAAATTCTTCATCTTTAGATGCTCTTTTGAATTCCCTCATACAAAATAACCAGATTAGTGTAAAGTTCACTCCTGCAATAAACATAAAGATGATGATAATACTTTCAATCGTCATAGAATCATAGTACCCTATACTAGCATCTCGTGTTGAAAATCCACCGGATGCAACAGTTGTGAGTGCATGATTTACTGAATCGAATAATGTCATACCACCAATAAATTTCAACAATAACATTTCAATAATTGTTAGCACAATATACAAACTCCATAATGCCAATGCAGTTTGCTGTAATTTAGGTTTTAATCTCGATAGAGATGGTCCAGTTAATTCAGCCCGCGCTAGTGCCATTCCGCCACCAATTATTCTTGACAATACCATCATTCCAAGCATGATTATTCCCATTCCACCAAGCCATTGTGTTATTGATCTCCAGAGTAGAATTCCACGAGGTTGTGCATTAATACAATCCATCGGACCAGGAATACAATTAGGACTCATATTATGGGAAATAACAGTTGCTCCGGTTGTAGTGAATCCAGACATTGATTCAAACCATGAGTTGATTGCCCCACGCGCAATATCTACAAAAGATGCACCATCAGTAAATGGTCCTACGAACGTTCCTCCAAGCCAAAATGGTAAACTTCCTATCAAAACTGCTAATGGCCAAACTAGTGCTACAGCAGCAAAGGCTTCCTTATCCCTTAGTCTCTCACTCGTATTGGTCCTTGTCCAAAGAGTCAACATAGAGATTCCAATAGTCAAAGAGATCATACTCGGTATTGCAAAAGAGATTATTGCTAATTCAATGCTATCTAAAAAAGCAGTAGCGATACCTGATGCAGCAAGTGGTAGCGCTAACGCAATTAGCGTCCACCCCAAAATCATGCTCAAAACATCAGTTCGCATTACAATCACACCTTGAATCGCTTTTCTAATTCTGCAACTCTATCTGGATTGCAGAACATGGTTAACCGGTCACCTTCGATAATTAACTTATCAGGAGAAGGTCTCATATTTTCCCATTTGTTAACACTGACTCTCCTTTGAATAAATGCAATTCGCATCCATTCAGGGAAATTTGCTTCAGATATTTTCAATCCACAGAATTTTGCAGTTTCCTTCACTGGTAACGATATGCCGATAATCTCTGGAATCGTTGACAATAATGCATATGCACCAGTAGTTTTTGTATGAATTAGGGCCAATAAGTTATCAACAGCGACTCGTTTCATATCAACAGCAAAGGTAATTCCCATACGTTGAGTAACCTTGACTAAATCAGCATCATGTAGCATTAGACCGGTCCTTTGTACACCCATATCACTAGCCAATAATGCTGCTGCGATACAAGCGTGATCATCTTCTAATGCAGCAATTGCAATATCATGTTCAGAAATACCAATCTCCTTCAGCATTTCTCTATCTAAATGATCACCATGAATCACTTCAATATTCTTATTTGCTCCAGTTTTTGTTCCTGAAAAATCATTGGCTGTTTGCAAATTTCTTTCAATCATTGTAACCGAAGCGCCAGATGCTAGCCATTTATCTGCAACTCTCTGTCCAATTTTATTGGCACCAATAATTGCTACCTTAGGGGCAGAAGGGAAGTTTTTTGGCTGATGTCCAAAGATTTTCAAAATATGGTTGAAACTTGAAGTGCCAGTAGTAGCGACAGCGATTTTATCATTTGGAACTAGGACGAATTCACCGTCAGGAACGATACTTTTCTCACCTTCTCGTTTGACTCCAATAATTAGCGGTAATTCTCCATCAATGTTTTGAGCAGCTTCTTTTAGACTCAGGAAAATAACGTCAGTTGCTTCATTAGTAACATCCAATTCAATGACAAATGCATCGTGTCCGAAAGGTATTACTTCTTCAATACCGGGAGTTCTCAAACCTAAATGTAGGCGATCTATTGCACCATCTAGTGGATTTACAACATGGTCTACCTTCGCCCATTCTGTCAAATATCCTTGTTTTTGTTCCTCAACATATTTGTTATCTCTAACGCGACATATTGAGAGGAAGTTTTTACCACCCAATTCCTTGCTGGTATGATCAGCCAAGATACATGCTAACAAATTCCTCTCATCAGAATTAGTTACCGCGATAAAGACCTCTGACTCTGCTATCCCAGCCTCAATCAATTTTTCTCTCGATACAAAGTCGCCATGTATGACCAAAGCATCTAGATTTTGAGCATTTTTTACTGCACGGGAATCAGAATCGACTAGAACTACATCCAAATCTTCCGCTCTCAATGCTTTGGCCAAATCAGTACCGACTCTTCCGGCACCACCTATTATCACTCTCATATCATCACCTAAATGTTTCAGGGTACATTTTAACCTGGTATGTTCCACCTGTTAATTCCAAATCGGAACCAGTAGCATAACTTCGTTCTCTTTCAATTCCGCTCGTTTGAGTAACCGGATGGTAGAAATTATTCAATTTCGTTGCAGTTTCATCTGCTTCTTCTACCCAATCGATATATCCAGTTGGTGTATTCAATAGCCATTTGTTGTTAACGACATCGACAGCACCGTTTACGAAGCAAGAATTACGTTCAATATTATTTTCATCACACCATTGATCACTCATTGGTAGTTGAATATAGCCCCACGCATGCGCCTCCCAATTGACATAGTTGACATCAGTTAAGGCGCCGAAAACAAACCAGCCTGGTATTCCTTTGACGCGAAGTAGGCTGAGAAATGCATTGGTTTGTTCATCGCAATCGCCTTGTCCATCATTAAGACACGAAGGGCCACTCCTTGCAACATTAGGAGCAAATTTATCATAAGCAATATTCTTGTGAAGGTAATCAAATGCAGCTCTTGAGAATGCATAAGCGTTATCTTGTAATCCTTCAGGTAAATCTGCGCTAATCAATTCTACAGTAGATAGGACGATTTCTGCCTGTGAATTGATAGCATATCCAGCAGGTGGACCTCTGTCGTACCATTTGTCATCTGTAAAATCATAGAACTTCCTCCCATCATCTCTACTTGAGATATCAGAGAACTCTCCACTATTATCAACATTGATTCCTAAATCCTTTCCTGCAATCCTTGAATCAACCCGCATATCGTTATGCCATGAATAAGAAGTTGAATGAACTCCAACTGAATATGTAAAACTGCTAGACTCACCTGGTGCCAAATTGAATAACACTTTGACACAATTACTAACAGAACAAAAATCAGCACCAGTTCCAACACCAGGCCACCAGATTTCATGTCCACCAGAAGTAACTAGTTTCTCAGAAGCAGATCTAGTTGGTAAACCAGTAGTCGGAATAGGGTAATTTTCATTTCCAAAAGAGATGCTAATGGCAGTTGTCATTTGAATTGAATCTGGAGATTCAGACGGTGTACCATCTGTATATTCGAATCCATAAGTAGAACCTTGTGCAGAACTAACAGCTGGAGGGATTGCCAAATTCTCTACCAAGTATCCTTGTGCTCCAGAATTTGTTACATATACTGTCTTTTCCAATGTATATGATGCCTCAACCGGATATAGGTGATATGGCGAAACAGCATCTTGGATATATTCTTGGACTCCAGCCCACTCAGCCAATAGATGCTCTCTAGCCTGTGGAGATAACATGATGAAGGCCACCAGTGATAACATTACAAAACTTCGAAAACGATTCTTTCTTCGTTTTAAGATATTTTTAGATCTTCCTGAATGAGTTTGCACCATACCCTTTGGAGTTGGTTTTGGGGTCATTTTGTACGAAGATGCCAAACTTCCCTGATTGAATTGTTGCTCAAGCCTAAAGTTACTTGATTTCATATTGGCAAGAACACGGCCACATGAATAACAAATTGAATCTCCCGATTCAGTTGTTGCTTTGCAATAAGGGCAAGAACCCATATCTTTTGGGCTAAGCGGGGGTTGTATAACCATTGCTAGCGGAAAGCCCACAAAAGCCCTTATTTGCTATGAATTGACAACACACCGAATTATTATTGGCAAGTCACTTAGTAAATACCTACTCACTTGTATATTATGAACGAAATATAATTCATTCTTCTTCAAGAGATTTTATGGACCGCTTTTCTCTTTCATTTGAGGCCCAAATCCTCCTCAATCTACGTCTTGCTGGTTTGGGAATAGATGCCCAAACCCAATCCTCTATTCTAGGGTCTACGATCATCATCATCGAGCCAATAAAGACCCATCCAAATGGGTTGGCAATTGAGTAGGGAATCATTACCAATAATCCAATTCGCCAAGTAGTTGATCTAAATACAGCCCCCCATTTTCTTCCATTTAGCATCATAAATCCTTGGTGAGCGGTAATCATTGCTTCACATCTTGGCATAATTACTGCAATTGCCGCAACAGTTAGTAACAATCTTGCTGAAAAGAGAGACTCCTCATTTTGTAAGAATCTGAAAATTAATACCATTGAAGTCATTCCACCGATTGCTAGACCCAAAGCCCATCCACTGGTTGGATGTGAACCACCCTTTCGCACCCTCTCTCTTCGCAGTAACATATGGACCGTTACCGACAGTAGTATGGTTATAATCAACAGCGAACCTGGATTAGGGACTTGTGCGCCTTCAATTTCTGCTATGAGTTTAAAATATGGATCAACTAATGAACTATAGTAAGTGGTTGCGTAAACCATTCCAATAATAATTCCCCAAAACATTTGATTCCAAGCAGTTGGTAAATCATAAAATCCAGCATACTTTGTCATCACACCTCTCCAACCGAGAGTCATACCGATTAGAGATACGAATGTTGCTACCTGAAACAACAAGTTCTCACTTAGCATAATATGTCGCAGATGAGTTCACTTCTTCAATCAATTGATGAATCTGCGTCCATTAGATGACTTTGCAAGTTAATTGCTCGAAGCCGTTGTATGCTATGCGTATCTTCAAGCGTAACCTATTGTTGGCAAGATTATATGGCACGACTGTTATTGTTTGGCGGCAAAGGTGGAGTCGGAAAAACTACTACTTCATCAGCAACTGCAGTTTGGCTTGCAGACTCAGGTTTACGAGTTTTGTTAGTGTCAAGTGACCCTGCACATTCCACTTCCGATTCACTAGGAGTGACTATTGGGAGCAAAGTAACACCAATAGAGGGTGTTGATGGCCTATGGGGTCTAGAGATGGACCCTGAGGCAAAAATATCTTCTCTATTGCCAAAAGTTGGTTCTGCGATGGAGAAAATGAACTCTTCTGGAGGTCTTGGGGGTCTGGGTATGATGCTAGATCCTAACGCCAAGGAGGAGATTAAGGACATAAAAGGGGAAATAAAGACATCCGATATGGTCTTGCCCGGTTTGGATGAAGCAATGGCATTTGATGAGTTACTGCAACATGTAGAAGATCCAAATTGGGATGTGATTGTATTTGACACAGCTCCAACTGGACATACGCTGAGATTTTTGTCATTGCCGGAATTAATTGAAGCGTGGTCAGATCGACTAATTCGCATGATGAGGGTTTCTGGAGGAATTCGTTCAATGATGTTTGGCAGAAAAGAAAGTGATGCTATGAAAGATGAACTTGAAAAGTTTCAACGTAGAGTTTTGCATGTAAGAAGAGTCCTTTCCAATGATGAAATTACTTCCTTTACTTTGGTCACCATACCTGAAAGAATGGGCGTCAATGAAACAATTCGCGCTAAGAACTCACTGCAAGAATTTAATTTACCGATTGGAGGTTGCCTAGTAAACAGACTAACTCCGGAATTTGACCATCCATTCCTAAAGACGAGGAGAGATGCTGAATTAGAAATAATTGAAGAGTTAAAAGATAGTCTAGGAGGCGATGTTTCTTGCATGGAATTATTTGAGACAGAAGTAGTCGGGATTGAGAGACTAAGAGAGGTGGGGCAATACTTGTATGGGCCTATTGCGGAGATAGATAGTGGCTTAGGACCTCATTCTATAGGTTCTGTTTTACATCATGAGGTCCATAGGGGAATGGTCAAGGAATTAGGAGAAGGTGTTGAAATAATATATTTGCATTATCCTGGAATTAAACGCGAAGAATTATCACTACGAAGCGAAGAAGGAGTTCTTTTTGTTGGACTTAATGGTAGAGAAAAAGAAGTAAGAACATCAGTTTCTACAAAAGCAAGTCAAGTAAATGCAAAATTAGAAGGCGATGTCTTAAGACTTGAAATTCCTCTTAATGACCAATAGAGAATAATTTCCATCCCTCAATAGGCATGGGTTGAAAAGTAGCGGCTTTCACGCTAAGCCATGGCACTTGAAGGCTTATCCAAGGGTATTTTCCGCTCTATTGGATTGTTAAAGTCTAAGAGAAAGTTAGATGATGAAGAATTACGGGAAATGACTCGTAGTTTGCGCAGGTCTCTTCAAGAAGCAGATTTCAACGTACGTCAAACCAAAGAGATAGTCGAAAAAATGGAGTCTCGAATCCGTGATGAAGAATTGCGCCCTGGTATCACATTGCAAACACATGCAATGAATATTCTTTATACTGAACTAGTTCGCTTATTAGGTTCTAAGCATGAATTTCAACCTCATGGGGCAACTTTGCTTCTAGTGGGATTATATGGTCAAGGAAAAACTACTACAACTGCAAAATTGGCAGAATGGTATCGTAAGAAACACGGCTTGAGAGTAGGCGTAATAGAAGCGGACGTTCATCGACCAGGTGCATATGAACAATTGTGCCAATTATTAGAAGAATCTACAGTTGTTGTTTATGGTGAGCCAGAAACAAAGGATGCACCAACCATTGTACGCAATGGGCTGAAACAATTAGCATCTTGCGATCTAGTAATAGTTGACACAGCAGGTAGACATCAATTAGATGCTGAATTAGTTGAAGAATTAGAACAAATTTCCGCCTTAACCAATGCCACAGAACGCTGGTTGGTAATAGATGCACAAGTAGGGCAAGCTGCTGGACCAGTTGCCGCATCATTCCATTCACTCGCAGGAGTAACTGGTATTGTAATCACAAAATTGGATGGTACAGCAAGAGGTGGAGGTGCACTTTCTGCAGTAGCAGCAACAGGAGCGCCGATAGTTCACATTGGTGTGGGTGAGAGAATCGGTGACTTAGAGAAATTTGAATCTGATCGATTTATTTCAAGACTTCTAGGAATGGGGGATATTCAGGGACTCATAGATTTAGCTCCCGAAGATATGGACCAAGAAGAAGCCATGCGGCTAACCCAGAGAATGATGTCTGGTAGATTCACATTAAATGATATGTATAAACAAATGGAAATGATGTCTAAAATAGGTACCATTGACAAATTAATGTCATTCTTGCCAGGAAATATGCTGGGCGGAATGGGTGCCATGTCGAAAGGTCAAAAAGCAGAAATGCAAGCCAACTTAGACCGATATCGTACTATTATGGATTCAATGACTGCATGGGAAAAGAATGAGCCTGCAAAGATTAAGGCTGAAAGAATTCGTCGTGTAGCAAGAGGCTCGGGTGTTCGTGAAAAGGATGTAAGAGAGTTAATTGGTCAATGGAATAAGAGCCGTAAGATGATGAAGGGAATGGGTGGAAACCGTAAACTCAACAGGCAAATGCGTAAGATGATGAAAGACGGTGATATGGACGGAATGGATCCATCATCTCTTGGAATGTGAAGTTACACTCAGTATGTCTTTGCAAGTAATATTCTGCGCTTAGTCATTTGACCAGTCATATGACAAGGACGAGCCTCCTCATAATCATCAGTAGCATCTCCAAGGAAATTCAAAGAAGTTGCTCTCTCGATTACTTCAGCATGAGAATCAGTTCCATCGAAGGCCATTTCGTAAATTTTACCATCTTCAATTTCTCCATTCATAACCCATGTACCATCAACTTCTTCAAAAGTAGGTAGAGGTTGAATAACATCATCCATATGTGCGTTAGACCTAAGTCTTAATTCATCTGAAATTTCATTTAGCACTGTTCTGCATGCGTTGACAATATCATCTATTGGTAATGGTAACTTTCCACCGGTTCTTCTACAGGCAAATGCAGTTCCTTGTTCAACATCCCGAGGTCCAATATCGAGTCGCAATGGTACACCTTTTATTTCCCAATCATAGTATTTTTGACCTGCTCTAATATCTCTTGAATCAACCTTGACTCTTAGTCCATTAGCACGTAGTTGCTTTGCGATATCATTGGATATTGCGACTGTATCTACATCTGAGTTCTTCTTTATCATTGGACAGATTACAACTTGGTATGGTGCGATTGCTGGAGGCATAATCAATCCATTGTCATCACCGTGCATACCAACAATTGCACCGAGTAGTCTCTCAGACATCCCGTATGTGGTTTGGTGGCAATGTTGTTGTTGAGCATCTAAATTCTCGTATGTAATATCGAAGGCCTTTGCCCATTGGTCACGATAGTGATGGCAAGAAGCAACTTGTAGAGTTCTTCCATTAGGCATGATAGCATCTATTCCAATCGTGTACCATGCCCCAGGGAATGTGTCCCAGACTGGTCTTTTAGCCTTAATCACTGGAAGGCATAAGTCATGCATCAAATTGTTGACAATTTCTAAGTCTTCTACAATTTGTCTTGAAGCTCCATCTTCATCGGCATGTGCTGTATGGGCCTCAAAGAAATGAATTTCTCGTACTCTGATGAATGAACGCGTTTGTTTAGTTTCATAACGGAAGGTGTTGACCGTTTGGTAGACTTTCAAAGGCAAATCTTTGTGTGATCTAATCCAAAGAGGAAACATTGTGTACATAGCAGTCTCGGAAGTTGGTCTCAAAAACATAGGAATATCCAAATCATTATCACCAGCATGTTTTACCCAGTAAACTTCTTTCTTGAAACCACCTTCTTCATCTTCCTCTCGTAAATCTTCAACATCAACACCTTCTTCTCTTGCTCTCTTCAATTTAGCAACCAGTGAATTTTCTTTCTCTAGAAGGTTCTCAGGAATTAATAATGGGAATCGAACTTCTTCGTGGTCAGTCCTTTCCATCTCAGAATGCGTTAGTGCATCAATTAGTTTCATTGTCTTCCAACCATATGGTCGCCATACATCCATTCCCTTTATCGGATATCTCTTATCAACTAATTCAGCAGCCTCTACCATGAATGGATACCATTCATTGAAATTATCTATCTTAGATGGAATTCCTCGCTTGGCTTTGCCATGTCCTTGGCTCATGAAACCCTCTCGACCATCACTCGCTCATCAACATGACGCTTCAAGCGATGACAAATCGTTGTTTAAACGAACAGAATCTAGTATCCAGCCCAGAAATTAGTCTCTATTCATCTATTGATGATTTTCGTTCAATTTCTTCATCAATAGGTTCTGACACAAGAGTTGATTTTGAACTTCCGCTGACCAAAATTCCTACAAATGCTGTTGAGAACCATGCTAATTCAAGAATTAAAAACGCCCACTCTTCAATGAGATATGCGCGTACTGCCAGCAATGCAGAACCAATTGCCATTAAGGAAAGATAGGGTTTATCCTTACTATGCAACTTATTGCGTGTTTCTAAGAAAAATGCAAGTAGGATCAGAAACATCCCGATATATGCTACGAACTCAGTATCTATGCCTGATAGCATGCTATCACTTTCGACTAAAATACCACAATCCAGCAATGCCTAATGAAAGGGCAATGATATCAGGGATTCCGATTGACATATCTAGTACAGATTGTGACCAGCCCCATCCACTGTCAACTTTGTGAATACTCAGCCAGTTGATACGAGTATATCCATCTGAAGGACATAGGGTATCCGACTTACAAAGTCCACCCAAAACAAATGAAAACAATCCAAATATGTTCATGATTATAATTGTTAATTCTGCTAGGACTAGTTTTGACATTAAACTCATTTTACTGCGACTGCTGATTCCTGGAGCAGGTGGCAAATCAGGCAATTCCTCTAATGTAGGGAGTGGCCCAGCAATAGGTTCAACGACTTCTATTAGCATATTTGTAGGTGGAGATACTTCAATAATATCAGATGATAGCGGAGAGGCGATCATATCTCTAGCTTTCTTTGGATTTGCGACTGCAACTTTAATCCCATAAAGACGCTCTGCGAGGGAGACTAAAACAGGGTCTTCCGCGATTTCGGAAGGTTCCAAAACCCCGTCAAGCAGCATTTCCAATTTCTCTTGAGTGCTAGTCATAAGGCTCCCTCCATGTTTAAGGTGAACTCCACTACTTGATGAAGGCTCCTTCGTTAAATAAAGTTCATTTTCTACTTCATGCATTACCAGCTGCTTCTACTGCAGCCCAATCCTTCATGAAACCTTCAAGCCCCTTATCGGTAAGCGGATGTTTCATTAATTGGCGGAATATTTTTGCTGGCATTGTGGCTGTATGCGCCCCTAGTTGGATACACTGAAGGACGTGGGTTGGGTGGCGAATAGATGCTGCCAAAACCTTTGTCGAGATATCATAACTAGCCCAAACTTCCATTATTTCGGCGATCAAATTCATTCCATCATGACCAGTATCGTCAATTCTTCCGATGAATGGTGAAACATATGTTGCTCCTGCCTTTGCAGCCATTAGTGCTTGAGCAGCAGAGAAAACCAATGTGACATTTGTATCAATTCCCTTTTCATTAAAAACATTAGTTGCTGCTAAACCCTCTGCAGTACATGGAATCTTTATTATTACATTGTCAGGCAAATCAGCCTTTAATGCAAGGCCTTGAGCGATCATTCCATCCGTATCCATTGCAGTAACTTCTGCAGATATAGGTCCAGAGCAAATACCAGCAATCTCTCTCACTACTTCTTTGAAATCGCGTCCACTCTTTTTGATTAGAGAAGGATTAGTCGTTACACCGTCGAGAATTCCCCACGCAGCAATCTCTCTTATTTCGTCAACATCGGCAGTATCTAAGAAGAACTCCATGGTACGGTGGCATAGCCGGTTGTCTATGAATTAATCCCTTTCAAACAAATTCGGTTCGATAAAGACAACAGTGTAATTTAATACAAAAAGAATTCAAGATTTTCTTGCAATTGCTCGCTGAGCCGCTTGTTCTATATATTTTGAATTAAGTTTCATAACCTCTAACATCTCATCTGATTGACCTGATTCACCGAATCTATCAGCGACACCAACCATTTCCAATGGAGCATATTTATTGGTGACTAAATGTTCTGCAACAGCGCCCCCTAGCCCACCGATTACATTGTGGTCTTCCGCAGTTACAATCGCACCACATTGTGAAACTAATGAATCAATTAAAGCACCATCTAATGGTTTTAGGGTGTGCATGTCAACTACTGTTGCGTTGATACCCTTTTCAGCCAACATTTCAGCAGCCTTCATCGATTCCGAAACCAATACTCCACATGCAATAATCGCAACATCAGTTCCCTGACGCAATGTGATCCCTTTGCCAATAACTATTTCCGATTCTCTTCCACTATACATGACAGGAGTTTTGTTTCTTGCAGTTCGCATATAGGACGGTTTATTCAATTCAGGCAATTGCTTTGTTAATTCCAAGGTTGAAACATAATCTGAAGGATGCATAACTACAACATTCGGTAGAGTTCGGTAAATAGCAAGGTCTTCGATCGATTGTGCACTAGAACCATCAGTTCCCGTGTGAGTTCCGCCGTGACTGCCGCACAAATGTACTGCCAAATTCGGTCTTGCAACTCCATTACGCATTTGTTCAAATGCTCTTTCAGTAAATATTGCAAATGTACTTGCGAATGGGATGTAACCGGATGACGCAAGTCCTGCAGCAGTTAGTAGCATGTTTTGCTCTCCGATACCACATGATACAGTACGTGCAGGATATTTATTCTTGAAATGTAACGATTTTGTTGATTTACCCAAATCCGCCTCAAGTACGACAACCTTTGGATTATCTGCTAGTTCAAGCAATGCCTGCCCATACCCATCTCTTGTTGCAGCCATATCGCTCATACAATCACCTCGCCTAGTTCTGCCATTGCCTGAGCAAATTGATCATCATTAGGAGCTGCTCCATGGAAGGATGGATTGTTTTCCATAAAGGATACTCCAGCACCCTTGATAGTATGTGCAATCAAGATTGCTGGCTTGTCGTTAGTAGCCTCAAGGAAATCTAGTCCAGACATCACCTCTTCCATATTATGCCCATCTATTTCCTTGACTTCCCAGCCAAACGCTCTCCACTTTGCAGGAATGTCAAACATTCTCATTTGCGCTTCACAAAAGTCATCATTTTGAATTCTATTGCGGTCAAGTATTACTTTGAGATTACCAACTTCATGATGCGCTGCAGCCATTGCAGCTTCCCATACACTTCCTTCTTCGATTTCACCATCTCCAATCATTACGAATGTTCTTCGCTCACTATTCTCTAGGCGAGCAGCTACCGCACACCCTAGGCCGAATGAAAGGCCCATTCCCAAAGAACCAGCAGAAAAATCAACACCAGGACACCATTTCATGTCCACATGTCCTTGGCATTTTCCACCAAGAACTCTGTATGAATGTAAGTCTTCATGATCAATGAAACCCATCTCTGCCAATACTGCATACATTCCAGGAGAGGCATGCCCCTTGGATAGAATGAATCGGTCTCTATCTTCCCACTTTGGTTCATCAGGACGCACTCGCATACGGGTTGCATAAAGTGCTGAAATTAGGTCTATTTCTGATAGTGAACCGCCAGGGTGACCGGCTTGAGCACGGTAAACCATTTTGACGATTTCAACTCTACATTTTCTTGCAAACTCTTCAAGTTCTGATATTGATAATGTCATGAAAAACACCCTATTGACCCATTGGCTATGAGGGGGCTCTTTGATACTTGCCCCTCATCTCTAAGACGAATTACAAGGAATTGGTTAACGCTTAGGCATTAGTGATTGGTATGCACGTGAAATCGCATTTCTTGCAACGACTATAGCATCGGTTAGTAAATTTCCACCTTCAGGCAATGCTCTTGTTGCTAACCAGATAAATATTCCAACAAACCAAGCGAAGAAAGCGAGTGAAAGTAAGTTCCCTAATACTCCTATTCCTAATAATTCAGGGAGATTAATTTTCATAACGATTAATACCGCTACGAAAACACCCATTATCGATTCACCTGCAATAAATCCTGCTCCAATTAGGACTCCTCTACTTTCTACTTCTTTAGCAGCAGTAACAGCCTCTGAACTTGGTTCTCTATCGAGTGTGCCATCTATTCTCAGGTGAGCACTTCTAAGAGCGATGTATGAAATTACGCCACCTAGCATGATAGGAACTGATAATCCGAGTGGTAAATATATTCCAATTGCGACACTCATTACTGGCATACTTAGTCTAATCAATACAACTGCGATAACTGCTCCGAGTAATACCATTTGTAGATTTAAACCACTTCCAAATGCACCTTCTACAATAGCTCCAATTAATTCAGCCTGTGGAGCGAAGAGTGCATTTTTACATTCAGGGTCACCAGGTAGTGGATCTAATGCACAAGCAGTACTTGATATTCTGAATGCTTCGTGTAGTAATTTTAATGTTGGCCCAATTACAATAGCACCGGTTACGACACCAACTATTTCGGCAATCTGTTGCCTCCATGGAGTTGCACCAACCATATGTCCTGTTTTCAAATCCTGCATGACATCACCGGCAATGGCGGCTGAAGATGCTACGATTGCGGCGATTAGCAATGTTGCATACATCAGAGTGCCTGTAGACAATTCAAGAAGTAAGTCACCTACCACCCATACCAGTGCAACTGTGAATAACAAAGTTGCAATTGTCATTCCTGAAACTGGGGAATTAGACGAACCAACCACACCAGCTATATATCCAGCAACCGCTGCGAAAAAGAACGAAACAACTGCCAAAAACGTTGCACCAGCAAGAGCTAATACAACTGATTCCAATGCAATGGCATAGAATATAAAGGTCGCAACAACAAGTAGTCCACATACCATCAAAACTTTGCGAAGTGGTAGATCTTGCTCAGTACGTACGACTTCAAATGCAGCCTCATCATTCTTTTCAAATGCCTTTGACAATCCATTATAGATTGTTCCTTTCATTGACCATAGAGTGTAAACTCCTCCCACTACCATAGCACCAACGCCAACATAGCGGATTTGTGTAGACCATACGCTATAGAAAGCCTCTACTCCATTTGATGCTTCAGGCCAACCGTTTATCAATCCATAAATTGGAACCAATATTCCAAAGCCGATTACTCCGCCTAAGAAAATAAATGAAGCGATTCTTATTCCTACGATATATCCAACGGATAATAGTGCAATTGACAAATCCATACCAGCGTATAATTTTGTACTTAGAAAATCTACAGAACTTTCAACTGTATGATGTGTCACATTGAAACCTTTTACCATGAATCCATATATTGCACCGATTCCTAGTGCATACAAGATTGCTAATGCACCTTCTCCACCCTCTTCACCAGCAACCAGTACTTCTCTACAGGCAACACCTTCAGGATAATGCAGGGCTTCTTCTACGATGAATAATCTTCTTAGGGCAATGGTGAACATTGTACCCAACAGCCCCCCAATAAGTGCAATTACAAATGTTTCAACAAACTGAATATCTTCCCATAGTCCAATTACTAACAGTGCTGGTACTGTAAAAATAACTCCAGCTGCAAGTGATTCACCAGCACTTGCCATGGTTTGAACTGCATTGTTTTCAAGAATTGAAACATCATCAAATAAGGTGCGTAAAATGATCATTGACATCACTGCAGCAGGAATCGAAGCAGATACGGTCATACCTGCGTATAATCCTAGATATGCATTGGCTGCCGTCATCAAAACACCAAGAACAATACCTACTAGGATTACTCTGAGAGTCAATTCCATAGGAGACTCATCGGCTGAGATATATGGTTCGCCCAGAGCGCTCATAATCCCAGCCAAGTGAATTGGGATTTTGAACCTAATGCACATAAAATGTTAGTATTATAAAATTCTCTAACTTGTAAAATATAACAAGTATATTCCCTATATTCAATATTAGTTGATGGGTACTCCTCCATTATACTCATTAATCATCAATTCTTCGCAGGGTTATTGGATGATTCTTACATTCAAGGTGAATACTATGTCTACAACTACTTGGCATGACCTTGAAACTACTGATATTTTACTTGAATTAGATACTAATTTAGATGGTTTATTACCTTCTGGAGTTAGCGAAAGGCAAGAGAAATATGGTCTCAATAAATTACAAGAACCCGTCAAAACATCTGCTATAATGAGGTTTTTATCGCAGTATCACGATCCTCTAAACTATTTGTTAATCGCAGCAGCTTTAGTTGCACTAGCATTGCCAGGGCATAATTCTGGAGATGCAATATTCATTTTTATTGTTCTAACTGCAAATGCAGTATTCGGATTTTGGCAAGAAGGTCAAGCGGAGCAAGCAATGGATGCACTAAAACAAATGTCAGTTTCTCAATGTGTTGTAATCCGCGAGGGGATTGATGTAGAAATTTCTACACAAGAATTAGTTCCTGGTGATATTGTAAAGTTGGAAGGAGGTTTGAATGTACCAGCCGATATAAGAATAATAGAAGCATTCCAATGCAAAATCGATGAGTCGGCTCTAACCGGGGAATCTCACACAGTTAGGAAAAATCCGAATGTCTGTGATAATGATACTATACTTGCAGAAAGAATAAACATGGCTTATATGGGCACCTGTGTCGCAACTGGGAGAGCAGTTGGTATTGTTGTTGAAACGGGTATGAAAACCGAGTTGGGTAGAATTGCGAGAGATATTGCCGGCAGTAAATCCCCTCCAACTCCTTTAGAAATGAAATTAGAATCGTTAGGCAAATTCCTTGGATTTGTTGCTCTAATAGTGGCATTTCTCTTAGTGTCACTAAAAATGCTAATCGCCTATGGTGATCCAAAAATTGACATTTGGGATGCAGCATTAGAACAATTCATGGTCGCTGTGGCAATTTTCGTTGCAATTGTCCCTGAGGGTTTACCAATTATTTTGGTAATCACTCTCGCTCTAGGAATGCGGAATATGGCCCAGCATAAGGCGATTATTAGGAGAATGAAAGCAGTAGAAACACTTGGTTCAACCACTGTTATTTGTTCAGATAAAACTGGTACTCTAACTAAAAATCAAATGACTGCACGTCAAATAAACACTTCTTTTGGAGAATTCAATATATCTGGTGATGGGTTCAAACCTGAAGGTACTTTGATGAGCGATGGCGCAAATGTTTCCAATGATCAAATGTCCGCATTACAAAATGACCTCGGTTTTAGATTAACTGCTGCATGTTTAGCATTATGTCATAATTCTCAAATTTCAAAGGTTGATGGACAATGGCAAGCGATAGGAGATCCAACTGATTCTGCTTGCGCTGTTGCAGGATGGAAAATCAATGGCGATGTAAAGAAATTCGCTCAACGCCATCCACGTATTCACGAATTCTTTTTTGATAATATTAGAAAGAGAATGACAGTCATTCACGAATATGAAGGAGAAAAATGGATATTTTCTAAGGGCGGAGCGGGTGGATTCAAGTCTTTGGTGGATTGGAAAATTGAGGATGGAGAGATTCAACCGATTGGCAAAAACGATTTTGCAAGGGCAGTCGAAGCCAATAATGATATGGCATCTAAAGCAATGCGTGTTTTAGCATTGTGTGCCAGAAGGATGGATGAGGATGAGGCCATTGAGGACGTCACTAAAATTGAGTCAGGATTCATTTTCTTAGGACTTGTGGGAATAATGGACCCACCGAGACCTGAAGTGAAAGATGCTATAGCAATTTGTCAAAGAGCTGGGATAAAAGTAAAGATGATTACAGGAGATCAACAAATTACCGCTAATGCAATAGGTTTAGAATTAAATATTACAGATGGGATAGTTCCAGCGGTAAATGGTCATCAGTTATCCAATTACACTGACGAAGAAATGATAGATGTATGCGACGATACAAGCATATTCTCTCGCGTGACACCAGATCAAAAGATGCGAATAGTTTCATCTTTACAGGAAAATGGTGAAATCGTTGCGATGACTGGAGATGGAGTAAATGATGCTCCAGCATTATCACGGGCAAATATTGGTATCTCAATGGGAATAGCGGGTACTGATGTTGCTAAGGACGCTTCTGACATGGTTTTACAGGATGATAATTTTGCAAATATTGTATCCGCCATAGAGGAAGGAAGAAAAATTTATCAAAACATTCGAAACTTTGTAAGATATCAGATTTCAACAAATGTTGCTGCTGTAGCGCTAATCATTGTCTCTACATTCATATTTGGCTGGAATTTACCACTCACAGCCACTCAAATTTTGGTAATCAACATCCTAATGGATGGCCGTCCCGCGGTTGCACTGGGTGTTGAAAAGAAGCATGGAAGCGTGATGAATAGGCCGCCACGCCCAGTTCAAGAAGGATTGCCGAGTCTTTCTGATATTGCATTAATATTCTATCTTGGAATTGTCATGGTAACAGGCACCCTCATAATTTTCTTCCTTGCTGGTGGAGGAGTTGAGGTCTGTGATGGACTACCATTTACCGAGGAGGATTTATCTCAGCACTTTGACCGCAATGCGTGCTTGGTTGGAGATTCAGCAGCAATAGATGACTGGGAGAGTTATTCAGAAGATAGATTCGTTTATGCCCAAACAATGACATTCGCAGTTTTCGTAGTATTCCAATTATTCAATGTAATGAATTGCCGAAGTAGCGAGGATAGTGTTTTCAAACTGGGACTATTCTCTAACAAAGCAATAAATTATGCAGTTGTGGTATCGTTCTCACTACTATGGCTAATAATTCATAACTCGTCTGAAGTCATACCTATTCTCAATGTCCAGGTTGGTTCATTATTATCTACAATTGAACTAGAAGGGAAGGATTGGTTGATAATAATGGCTGTCGCATCCGGAGTATTTATCGCTGAAGAATTTAGAAAATTTATTGTCTATTCTCGAGTGTTTGCAATCGGTAAGAAAAGAGCATAATTGAAGGTGAAATTATTATGGAACAATGGTCCTCAACTCAGTTACTTGCAGGTTGCCATAATGACTGGCAACAGAGGCTAGCCGTATCACTAAAATCTGAGCAGTGGAGTGAAACAATCACTCCGATCGCTGAGAAGGTTGCTTTAGGTGAGAGATTGAGTATTGAGGATGGATTGATCCTATATCATCATCAGAATCTTAACGAAGTAGGCAGGTTAGCTGATTTTGTCCGCAAATCTCGCTTTGAAAACTTTGCATTTTTTAATTCGAATGTACATGTAAATCAAACTAATGTTTGTGTTTGAGCATGCCGCTTTTGTGCCTTTAGAAGAAGTAAGAAATCCGCTGACGCATATTCGCTCGATATTGAAGCATATGTTGATGATTTATCTAAGTATGCAGAGTACGTTGATGAAGTTCATTCAGTTGGGGGATTACATCCAGATTGGGATGTTTACCATTATCGAGAATTATTCAAGACAGTAAGCGAGAAATTCCCTCATATCACAATTAAAGCATTAACAGCAGTTGAAATAAAGCATCTTTCACAGTTGTCAAGTATGTCTTACAGAGAGGTTTTGACAATACTGAAGGATGCAGGACTTGGCAGTTTACCTGGTGGAGGTGCAGAGATATTAGATGATGGAGTCAGGGCAATTATCTGTAATGGGAAAGAGAGTTCTGAAGAGTACTTGGAGATTCATAGAACCGCTCACCAAATCGGCTTGCCTTCAAATTGTACCATGCTATTTGGAACAGTTGAAACGCTAAGGCATCGTCTAATCCATATGGATAAATTGCGCAGATTGGCTGACGAAACTGAAGGGTTCCAGTGTTTTGTGCCATATCCGTTCTTGCCTGATTCATCCAGGCTGCCTGAAGCTCAATGTGCTACAGGAACTGAAGTATTACGAACCATTGCAGTTTCAAGGTTAATGCTTGACTCGATACCACATATCAAAGCATATCGAATGAATATTGGTGATGGGTTAGCAGAATGAGCATTACAGTTCGGTGCCGATGATATTGATGGAACAGTACAAAAGGAATCTATTATGCATTTAGCAGGCTCTACTGCGCCGTTAGATCATGATTTGAGTAAATTGTCTAAATTGATTGAAAATGCTGGATGTATTCCTGTAAGAAGAAATACAACATACGAACGGTTTGAAAGATTCATTGCCCCAACTCCAAAGCCAATACGCGGTTTGAAAATGGCCCAATAACTCAAACCAATTATGAGTTACACCTTTCAGTAGTAGGCCCCCCCTCGCATCATGGCGACTCATGGTTGGACCAGGACAATCGGTCGTGTTTCCTTTCTCAATTGTGACCCGTTATTCTATGGTCTTGATGAAACATGGAACGTTTTACCAGCACCACCTTCATGGTTAACTGGTCATTTGCTGCGCAGAGATTGTGTACTAGCGCCAATTCCTGCTGCCGATTATGCAAAACATGCTGACGAATTAATATTAATTCCAGATATTGGTATTTGCTCTAAGGGTGAGGTTGGTAGTGTACTATTATTTTCAAACAAGAAATTGGAAAAAATGGAATCGATTGCTTTACCTTCTGATTCAGCAACATCGGTAGCACTTTTGAAGCATCTTTTGAAGATCAAAGGATTGAATCCAACTTTGATCCAGATGGGTCCAGATTTTGATTTGATGCTAGACAATTGTGATGGAGCACTACTGATTGGGGATAGGGCACTAGAGAGTGCAAAGGAGTATCCTTCAATGGTACAATTGGATTTAGGCCAAGCATGGCTAGAAAAATCAGGAAAACCGATGGTCTTCGGGGTCTTCGCAGCTAGAATCGATACTCCTAAAGAAATGATAATTGCAGCACATAACGCTCTTGAGTCAAAGTTGGCTCTTTTCGAGACCAGTTCTGAACAAAGAGATGCTGTAATCAATTGGTCCATCAGCCGCTCTGAATTATCTTACGAGAGATTAGACCGATATTTCGGAGAGGTATTCAATAGACTTGATGATGACCATCTAGCCGGATTGAATCAATTTTTGATAGAAGCATGTGAATTGACTACCGGTGCCCAATTCTGTTGGTAATCAATCACTGTTAGTCAAACGGTCAAGAGCATCATCCATTACTTGATTATCGTTTTGCCCAGTAACAACTCTGCGAGTTTTGATGACTGGTTTCTTAGTTGATACTTTCTTAGCAATAACTGGGGTAGTATCTTCGCTTACAGATCTCAATGTAGTACGCTTTCCCGTCACAGCGGTGCCGTCACGACTTCGTTTAACACTACCAGACCTTCTTCGTACAACCACAGGTACAATATCATCTTCATCGTCGTAAAAGCCACCGATGGTGGATTCTGATTCGCTTTGAGAAACAGCCTCACTAGGTTGTGATTTTTTACGGCCAATTTTTCTTTTGATCTGCCGCTTTCTCATTAATTCCTCATGAGTCAATGATTCTTCTTCCTCTTCCTCAAATCCATTTTCAACAATATCCTCTTTAGTTTCTTCAGGGATGTCATCAAAGTCGTCAAATGCAAATTCTAAATCGACATTACTAGCATTTCTAGTTCTAATATAGGTTAATGCTGATGCGGTTAGCATCAAGATAGCGAATATTGCAATCCATGGATATTCGATGGTTACTTTGACAAAAGTTTCTAACATTGTGGGGTTAGGAGGAATGTCCTCTATCAGTTGTAAATTAATTTTATTTTCTTCAACCCACCATGGACTCCAAGAAACAGGTAGTCCTCGTTCTCCATCTAGCACAACATGAATTGGGTGTGCTTCAGCTAAATTGGCTATCGAACCATCTGTTGCCTCTGGCTGATACATAAGTGATAATTGAAGAGGATAGCGCGCATCTGGGAACAGTGTAAATGAAACCTTCAATACTATCTTTATTCTTGTTCTTTCATCGTCTACCTCAGTTAATGTCATACCACTTCTAATCTTGCAACTAACAAACCCATTTTCCACCTGCCCTACAGATAATTCAATCACAGCCTTCCACGAGTCAATGAAATCAGCAGTATCCATATTATCACAAACAGAGTTGGAGAACCTAACTGCTTCAGAGTGACTTAATTGCTGGTCTGCGATAACGGATTTGCGAGACATGTTTCTAATGAGAGATGATTGTTGAGAGCTTAATGTTATTACATCTTCAAGTTCTAATGTAGTTTGGTTAATCCAAATATTTAGATTTCTAATATCGTCTTGATTTGGTACATTTGAACACTTCTCAGCACTTGAATCACAATTGATATCCCAATCATCAGAAATAGAATCTCCATCGTCATCATCATCTAAATGATCTGGAATGCCATCTCCATCTAGATCTGCACCATTTTCACCGAATCCAATTGGCAATTCGGGCGAGCCGTAAATGGCAACATTTTGAGTGTCCGAGGTAACAAATATTTTCTCTGGCAAAAAGTTTGAATTTTCAATAACCGCAAAATCTGATGCGCGATGGAATAAAATCGTTTCTTCTTTAACTACAAATGTAGAGGTCTCGATGGTAATAATCTTTGATTGAGTACTGGATTCTATAATATGAATGTAAGACCCATCGCTAGACCATAACATCCCACTTCCCGAAATAAAGTCGCTTTGATGAATTGCACCTCCATTTGGATCTACAGTTTTCAATCTTCCGTTTTCACTCAGTAGGCCAATCCTCAAGTCTCCGCTATCAAAACCACAACCTACAACTTCGCTATCCAATTCCCACTGTTTCCCTGTAGGGTTACCTAGCCGATCCCATGTCAACACTCGGCCTGATTCATCACCGGTTAGCACCATGTTTCCATCAGTTGAAAAGGCAATACAAGATACATCAGTATTATGTCCACTAGACAAACTCGCCTCAACACTTAGGTCAGACTTTCTCAATAGGTCTACACCGTTATCCGAATTAGGAACTGCCAGAATGGCACTATCCGGACTCCAAGAAATAGATTTTGTTTCAGAGTTTGAATTACTATTGACATTTGTTATCAATTGGAGGCTTTCAATATCAATCAATTGAATATTATCAGTGAGGGCTTCCGAACCGACTAACGATAGTGCTAATGTTGATCCGTCGGGAGAAAATTTCAAATCAACAATTTGCCTAATCAATTCAAAACTTGCTATTAATGAATTGTCTTCAATGCTATGGATTGTTAGCACTCCGTTATATCCAGTCGCTAACAATGTGTTATCATGGTTAATGTCCACTGCTTGGCTATTTGATACTTCTAAGGGGTTTGAGAGCCCACCTGCATAGGATAGCCCAGATGATGCAGCAGTAGTTGCTGGAACTAGAATAATTAACAACAACATCGCTATGGATGAGAATTGGAAATCAATTATTCGGCTTCGTAGCATATGCGCCCTCAATTTGCTGAAAGCATATGGCTTGAAAACATCTCGGTGAAAAAAACCCCGAATCATCATTCTTTACGATTTGCCATCATTAACCATATAGATTGATGCGGTTGATTCATGAAGGATATCTTGGTCGGACGCATTATGCACACTGAGTTGCCACTAGACGCTGAAGGTAATAAGGTGGTCCGCATTGGGCATTCACCAGATCCGGATGATGCTTTTATGTTCCACGCGATGACGACAGGAGCTTTTCCTACTCCAGGCTATAATTTTGTACATGAACTGCAAGATATTGAAACTCTCAACCACAGAGCCATGAAACAAGAACTGGAAGTTTCTGCAGTTTCCATTCACGCTTACCCTGAAATTTCACAACACTATGCTTTGATGAACTGTGGTGCTTCGATGGGAGAGGGATATGGTCCAATGGTCGTTTCAATGCAAGGGGTTTCTGAAGATGATGTGCGCTCCAATATAATCGCAGTGCCAGGTATGAAAACTAGTGCTTATCTTGGTTTGAGGTTGGCATGGGGGGATTGCCAAGTTGAAGTGGTACCCTTTGATGAAATAATTCCTAGAGTCCTAGATGGCACATTTATGTCTGGATTAATAATCCATGAGGGTCAATTAACTTATGTTGAACATGACTTGAATGTCCTGTTGGATTTGGGTGTTTGGTGGAATGAGCGCACAGATGGTTGGCCAATGCCTCTTGGTGGTAATGTCGTTAGAAGAGATTTAGGTCAACAAGTGATGGAGGATATCACTTTGTACACAAAAATGAGCATCGAACATGCTATTGCTAATCCCGCTGACGCCCTTGAATTTGCTAAGGCATGGGGTAGAGGGATTGATGATGAAACAAATAAGGAATTTGTTTCTATGTATGTAAATAACAGAACGATTGATTATCAGGCAGAGGGTCGTTCTGCGGTACGTCAATTCATCAAGGAAGGGCAAGAACTTGGACTCATAGATTCAACTTTCGATACCAGTAGCATGAAGTTTATTGGCTCTCCTGAATGAAAAGGTGATTAAATGGATATTGTGGATAGGGCGCCGGTTGTTAGCCAATATGGTTCAGTCGATCCAGCACCCCCTTCTAGTGAAAAGGATATTGAAACACTAAAACTTAACCTCTTGGACGAAAACAATCAGATGTTCCTGCGAATGAGAGCCGTTTTTTCACTAAGAAATAATGGTACGGATGAGGCTTGCTTAGCATTATGCTCAGCCTTTGCCACAAAGAGCGCTCTTTTACGTCATGAATTAGCCTATGTTCTTGGACAGATGCAAAATGTTGCTGCCATCCCTACTTTGATAGAGCGATTGAGCGATATGGAAGAACACATCATGGTTAGGCATGAGGCTGCTGAGGCAATGGGTGCTATTGGTGACGATTCGGCAAAACCGATTCTAGAGGAATTTCTTAATGATGAAAATATAGAAGTTGCAGAATCATGTGAAGTTGCATTGGATTTACTAAATTGGTGTCAAACTGCAGAATGGGAAGATGCTTCTTGGTGAGATTTTAATGCTCAAGTTCAAAGACTAGCCAGCACCCGCATAATTTAGAGGCAAGCCCTATGCCACACGAACACATACAACTGGCCCAGACTCCAAATGGTGAAATCGGTCCACGATGTCACAAATGTGGTGAACGTTTAACTTTTGGAAATGCAATGGTCGTAGACAAGTATTACATGTGCTGGGAACATTATGTTGAAGCAACCGGTGCAGATACATCAACTACTATCAATGAATCCGAAGGAAGATTTTGGATGCAGAAAGAATGAACTTTCACTTAGTTCAAAAACTGTCACCTTCTGTCCTACTACGGGAGGATGAAAAATGTCAACTGGTTGGGCCCGATTCGCACATCGTTTTGGACAATATTATCGTACATCTGAGTTCTGGACTCCTCCGCGATTAAAGTCAAGAGAGTGGATGTTTATTCCCTTTGGAGGCTCACCTCCAATCAGACACAAAGGTTTCACCGATATGCAAGATGTTAGGACATTTCTATCGGAAAGAGCAATGCATTCATGTTTCTACTCGACTGCATATTGGAAAAGACCGTATGAGCTGAAAATGGCTGATAAACTCTGGCAAGGTGCTGATTTGATATTTGACCTAGATGGTGATCATTTACCAGGCGTTACCGATAGAGATTTTCCTGCCATGCTAGGTGTGATTCAGGAACAAGGGTGGAGCCTTTGGAACGATTTCTTGCAACCTGAATTCGGGTTTGATGAAAAATATTTACAAGTTACATTTTCAGGACATAGAGGGTTTCATTTGCACTACCGCGACCCTAATTTATTCCACTTAGACTCTGAAGCAAGAAGAGAATTAGTATCGCATATTCGTGGTGAGGGTGTTGATGTACAAGGAGGCATGTCTCGCTTCAATGAAACTGACTCCCATGGATGGTCTAGAAGAATTAGAGATGGTGTCGATGACATGATCTTGAAATTACAAGTTATTTCAAATAAGCAAGGAGATTATTCTACAATATTAAAGGATTTAGAACACGGTCTCAAATCCCAATATGATAGAGAAGGGTCAACTTCTCAAAGAAGCGCAGCATCTATTAAAAAATTAGCAGAAGTAGTAAATCATGAAGCTCGTTCAAAAAGAATTAGAGAAGGCAATTTTGGTGCACTTGGCTCCTACGATGGTTTATTTCTTAATTTGTTGAAAACTGACTCTTCAGTAGTTCTAGGTAATGCAGGAGAAACTGATGAAGTTGTTACCATCGATACCCGAAGACAAATTAGGTGGCCTACATCTCTTCATGGTAAAACAGGTATGCGAGTAAGTGAGTTTCCATTAAACCGTCTGGACCCGGATGGTTCTAACCCGTATAGGCCACTTCAAGAGGCCTGGGCACTAAACGGTCAAGAAAAGTTACGGGTAGAAATTACAGTTGAGGATGCAGTTGCACAATTCCATGACAAAAGATATGATTTAACGCGTGGACAAATTTTAGAAATAAGTGAGGCTGGAGCGACATTTTTGGTGTTGAAAGGCTGGGCGAAAATCGTATAATTGGAAACAAATACATCGTCTTTGAATCTATCTGGAGCATACTCCTTCATCGGTAAGGTTCAAGGGTAGAGTTTAACCCACCGTAGGTGGGGTAAGCCGTATGAGTCAGCAAGATGATGGAAAAAAGGACAATAAATTGCCACCATTAGGTGCACTTCCTCTACCCCCAATGCCGGCATTACCACCCATGCCAAGCATGGATTCACAATTACCACCTATGCCGGCTATGAGTGCAGAATTACCTGCCCCATTGCCACTACCACCTGCACCAGCCATGGACGCTCCATTGCCACTACCACCTGCACCAGCCATGGACGCTCCATTGCCACTACCA
>JAACCR010000105.1 GCA_009937205.1 Methanobacteriota archaeon
AACGACTTGTTCTTTCTGTACACATCATATCTTCACAGCGCAACAAAGCCCCATCAACAACCAATAAGGCTTGGCAAGACGGGCATAAAGTTGGTATTCCAATCTCCATTGCCTTTGGTAATTCTAGCTCAAAGGCACTACCGTCGGCATGGAATCGATCGTTCATATCATTGATTGAGGCTGATCCTAATCCACTCTCAATTTTAGGAATAACATCGCCACGGCGAACGATTAAAACTTTATCACCAATCTTGATACCTAGTCTTTGCACTTCACCAACATTGTGCAATGTTGTATTTTCAACAGTTACACCACCAACCATTTGTGGTGCAATTTTAGCAACTGGAGTGACTGCTCCTGTTCTGCCAGTTTGCCATGTAACTCCGAGTAATACTGAAACTGCTTCTTCAGGAGGGAATTTCCAGGCTAATGCCCAGCGTGGGTGGTGGGCGGTTTTACCAAGTAATTGTCTTCTTTCCAAGGTATCAACTTTGAAGACAAGACCGTCTATTTCAAATTGGTAATCATCACGTTGTTGTGCCCATTTGCTAGTCTCTGTACACATGGACTGAATCGCTTCAGCAGCACCATCAAAATCATGAACATGCCACGGTGCAGGCTCTATACCGGCTGTTTCTTTTAGCCAAAGTAATACTTCGGAATCCTGTTTGAAATCTTGAGGAGCAATACTTTGAGGGTGGCGATTATTAGCATCAGGGAACTTGGCATCATATGCTTGGAATACTAAATCCTCTGCCTTTGCTTTACCCTCTGCTCTCTTTTGTCGCAATGCTCCAGCAGCTAAGTTGCGAGGATTAGGAGAAATATCACGATATTTTGCCTCGAACATAGTTTTTCGCATTACAACTTCACCGCGAACATGGACATCAATCTCCACTCCCAGTGATTCAGGAACATTTTCTATTCGCCGAGCATTGCGAGTGACATCTTCTCCCCGTGCGCCGCTACCGCGTGTTGCAGCCCTAACCAAGCGTCCTTTACGATATTCTAGGGACAGGGCAGAGCCATCTAATTTAGGCTGAGAAATGAATCTACTAGCGCCCAATGCGGTTTCGTTAACGAAATGATTGATTTCTTCATCACTAGTAGCCTTGTCAAGACTGCTCATGGGAAACATGTGATCTACTTTTACAGTCCCTGGGTCTACATCTGATCCTACAATGTTGAGTTGTGGGTGATTGGGGTCAAGCGCTTTCAGTTCGTCCCATAATCTATCAAACTCTGCATCTGTAATCTGTGTCTGTGCTTGATTATAATAGAGATCTGAATGGAAGGCTATCCGTTGTGAAAGCCAAGCGATTCGCTCCGCTTCATCCTGTGGATTTGGACCGACCTCCGCCATAATACGAACAGGATGGCGAGCCTTCTTGAACACTCGCTTTAGATGGCAAGAAAAGTAAATTTAGTATCTCATTATTAGCGGAATAACGCTCACTGAAAGTGGATTTAAGATTTTATTTCAGATTACTCAGCATCTTCAACCAAAATGAATTCAAAGGTCCCTGTTGCACTATCATAATCTATACTTGAGAATACCACTTTCATTTGGCGCTCTTCGAACGGGTCGTGGAAATAAGGCTGACCGGTTCGGAAAATTTCTAGAATTTCCTTGTAGACTGTCATAGTCATTTTTCCAGTAATCGTGTAGACTGCTGATTCTGCACCCTCATCCATGAGATCGTCGCCCTCACTACCGCGGATTACAGTTCGCTGTAATCGGCGTTTTACATTCATGTGAACGTTACACCCGTCAATCTTTGTCCAATCTTGACCTTTGGTTGCAATGAAGCATTCGCTAACTTCCATGGCTACCCTAGAGGTGGTGATTTGATAGTATTTCTGCAAGGTCGGTTGTAGTATCACTCAAAGGATAGAGCGACAAATTCGCTATCTGCCATTGGGCATCTTGTCATAATGGCTTTGCTCATTACTCGCATGTGAATCTCTGCAACGACTTCCACTGTTGCATGGAACATATGTCCTGCATGAACCTTAACATCATCATCAGTGAATGTGGCATGAAGATGAGTGAATCCGCTACCATCGGCCATTCTTGCGAAATTACCCTGTAGCGTTACCAATTCACATGGACTCTCTAATGTCCAACGTTGGTAGATATGGTATTCGTTCATGAAACCATAGGTATTATCGCGAGTGCGGCCAATTCCACTTGTTATTGCTGCTGCATTTACATTTTCTTTTTCTGCAACTTCCCTAATACCCGCATGTATTTCTTCACCAGGGTCTAGCCGGATGAAGATGTCATCACCGCTTCTTGTCCAATCCATGTACCGGCTAAAACAATGGGGGTTTTGATTGTAGTGCTGCCCATTATTCAGATTCGCCGATATTGAATTCAAAATTAGCGCTTGGATATTGCTTTGTAGAAATCACATTTTCAATCTGTAATCTAGCAATCGACAAATCATGGTGTTCTCCTCCCAACGGTAAAGGGCCAAAAATGCCCCATCCTTTTCTCAATAACATGATTCGCCGCTTTGGATGCTTTTTTGCTAGCTTTAACATCGACCATGGATACCTTTGTCCATCGGCAAATAGATGAGTTTTTGTTATTGCATAACGCTTAGGAACCAATAAAGAAACCAAATGAAGAGCCAGTAAAATATCCCAGATTATCACATAGGTGGGTGAAGTGTTGGAGAGTCGTACTAACGCCCATGGTAGTGCCATCATCGCAGCCATTGAACCAAGATTGCCCCATTGTCTTATCACTTCTTGAACCCCTTCACTTTTCCAAGCAAAATTACCATTGTCCTGTTTTCCAAGAGTAGGTACGTCCGTGCGTTGTTTTGTCAACCAATAAGCATCCCATGCAATTATTATTGCAAGAATTGAAACTGCTACAAAAGCGATGTTATTCGCATTTGGTAAGGCGCTAGATGTCACCATGATATCACTTCAAAGAAGACGTTCGTCAAATAATTTCATCTCGGTGTCGCCGCCGCCTCGCCTGGAACGCACTACCAACATTACTGCTAATATGATCAACCCGATAACAAGAAGTAAACCTGTGTTTGAAATCACAGAATCCTCTTTAGTGGAAATGCCTTCTAAGATATCAGGCGTTCCATCATTGTCATCATCTTGGTCTTCGAATAACCATGTTGACATCCCATCGGGGCAATTGATAGTGTCGGGCATTCCATCATCGTCACTGTCCAAATATGCACAGGCATCAAGTGGGAATTTATCTTTGATATCCGTAAATCCATCATTATCGTCATCTTTATCGTAGACGTCTGGACCGCAAGAACGTGATATTGTGTTGTCAAACCAATCAGTATCGTCGCAGGTTGCTGTCCAATCCCCATCAGAGTCAAGTGCGGTAACTTCAAAATCAACCCTTGCTGATGACATTTTACCAAATGAATCTGTTACTTGTAATTCCAATACATAGAGTCCTTGTGGAATATCTGTCAAATTATATTGTAATTCGCTTGGACCGGTGAGTACCTCATTTCCAGATGAGTCGGTAACTATCCACAGCAGAGTTAATTCTTCGGCTGAATCATAATCGTCCGAGACTTGTGCAATCGCCGTTAGATGTGTTGTCTCCATGAATCTTTGACCTGAGTAGGGAGCGCTAATAGTGACTGTTGGTTGACCGTTTACAGTCATGTTAACGATCAGATGATTATTGCCGTTCAATGGTAAATCAAAGTTAGCTTCAGAATCAATAACACCTTCTGCACTAGCCATTAGAGAGATTGAGGTCGCTTCATATGTTGTGGTTGAGGATATCCATTTCAGCAATAACCTTGCTTCTGCACCTTGCCCGCTATAACTCGTCGCTTGACTATCTATGCCTGAAACTAATACTTGGTAATCGGCATCAAGTGATTGATTATTTATTTTAGCATCTAGGATAAAGGTCTCAAGTATATAGACATCAGATTGTAGTAAGGAAACGGTTGTTGACTGGCTGTCAACATCGACTAAGGTTATTTCTGCTGAGGAGGATTCTATCTCTCCTACGATGCTGCCTTCTTCGATAATACAACCAAATCCTTCTGCTGATATTGCTGTGCTTGCCCACAAATCAGTATTTCGCATCATTAGATTTGCTGGATTTTCTCCTGCATCGGCATGCAGGTCTATTGCAATTGCATAATTTGCAATGTCAACATCTTCGATTACTAGGGCAGAAGATGATTTGCCGTGATGTACTGTTAAACCAGTACCGATTCCTTGTCCAGTCAAATTTAATCCCGAAATAATTCCGGCTGTATCATCAAAGTCTATTGCAGGTGCGCCGATTATCTCAATATTTGATAATATGATCTCTCTATTGGTGGTTCCTGCTATAGCTGCAGTTCCAGCGGCTATTGCACTAAACCCTTCAACTGAAAATCCTCCATCGATTGATTCAAGCCACAACACATTACCGTCACCGTTGAATGAGTTAGCATCAATATCTTTGACACTACCAGTAACTCCAGTAAGTTCCATGCCTGAAGAAATATTTTCTCCAATTTTCAAACCATCTATCTGTAGGTCAACTTGTCTTGCCCAAATACCCGGTCCATTACATGAATCTAATTCAACGCCTGACAATGTTATAACTGATTGAGAAGGATATGCGAAAATACAACCAGAACCTCCGTCATGGAATTCAGAATTTCTAACATTAACTTCTGCTGAACTACCTGAAGAAATCTGTATTAGGGGGTCAGAACCACTAGAGCGAGCGAATAATGCCGAACTCGCATCTACTGTGCCGAGGCTAGGAATTATAATTGCACTACTCGCTTCTACAACATGAGTCCCTGATAAATCAATAAGAGAACTGGTGTAATCTCCCAATACTAATCCACCCCAACGAGCACCAAAACCAGTGCTTGAGAGTGTAGCGATTCCAGCATCTAGAGCTCCGTTTACTGTTATTGTTGAACCTTCTGTGGAACGGATGGCGACTCCGTCATGAATTGTTAAAGTTGTGAATTGTCCAACTTCTAAATTACCATCCAAGAAATAAGGACTCCATTGAGCCTCTAATATTAACCATGAATTGACTACTCCTGTTGGGAGGGTTGATGCCATAAATGTATGAGTTAAACTGGTGGATGAATCCCATGCGGTCATGTCGGTGAAAGATCCTATTTGCAAAGCGACCGTTTTCATTCCACCTGTTGTATCGCTAGAATCATCGACATTTCGGGCGATTGCTGAAGTTGAAACTTTGCCATCATTATCGGTTTGAGACGTTGCCCCATCCACAGAAACTATTGCACCAACTACCGGTTCTCCTTTGTCCAATACCGTAATATCAAGTTCGGACAATAATGTAAATTCACCACCAGTTAGGACGGTTATACTTCCTTCTACATCGCCTCCAGTCATTTCAACTTCACATCCTGGTTGCAGTGTTAGACTACCTTTGATGGCCAAACTAGAAACCTCACGAAGTGCTTGGCATGACCAAAATAGATTGGCATCTATGGTCAAAGAATTATCAGCATCTGCTGTAACTATTGCAGATGTTCCTGCATAAATATTAGGCACTGAGATTGTTGCACTTTGGCCACTTAGAATACCTGAGCCCTGAATATCTATTTCCGCAGTTTGCGGCAATTGTAAATCAACGCCAACCAAAGAAAGGCCAGCATTATTTGAAATTGTCAAATCTCCGGTTAGAATATGTGCTGTTCCATCGACTTTGGGATTAAGAACTACAAATTGCCCACTAGGAATTGTCCAATCTCCCGAAGGAATGACTGGTATTTGCACTGATTGGCCAATCTGGCCACCGGTAAGCGAAATCTTTACCCCAGCACCATCGAGTGTAACTGAGACCATGGAACCTGAAGACAATAGAGGTAGGTCAGCAGCGCCATTAACATCGCTGATTAATTCAAAACCATGAACATTGATATTAGCTTCAACTGGATTACCTAATAAATCTGTGAAAGTTACTGCTGTTTCGATAAACTTATCAGATGATGATGTGGCAATTATTTGTGAGGTTGAAGAACCATAGATGAAATATCCATCTCCCAGTGCTTGAGATGATCCTGCCGAATTTTGGGGTTGGAAGTTACGAACTGTTGCATCTGCACCATCTGCCAAGGACAGTGGCGTGGAGTGAAGTGCGGCTATCCATTGACTTAGATGAAGTGATGATTGGCCGATTAGATTCGCCCCTGTGTTTTGAGCGGTGGTTTGAAGAGAATCCGACTTTAATGTAGAGTCTGATAAATCAATACCAACCTCTTCACCATACTCCAGAACAATATCTGTTGCTACGATTGTACTTTGCTCTGCATTGATAGAAGTAGCAAAATTATTTACTTCAAAATTACCTAATTGAATGTCCGAATACCAAATGTTTAGGGCTTCTGATTCACTATCAAAAGAACTGTATGTTTTTTCAATTATCACATTATTCCAATCGTGAATTCCTCCCAATATATTGGCTGCGCGTGAAATACTTCCAAGGTGTTGGATCTCAAGATTTTGAATTTCAGAATCTGGTCCTGAAATTATTAGTGCGTTTTGTTGTGTTGTGATATTAGTTGACTGTATTGTCAGGGACCCTTGCCCTGATGCTGAAATGCCGCTATCTTGGCCAGTGAAATCTGATGCTGAAAATTGATGCTCCCCGATTCCAGATAGGCTGGCAATATGGTTACTATCCCAAACCTCAAGCTGATCAAATTGGCAAATACCTGCACAATTTGAATCGATGGTTGCTCTATTTGCATTGGTTGATGATTGGAATCTTACATCATTCAATTGATATTGTGTTGCCCCATTCGCGCTGAGTAGTCTCTGTCCTGCTACCGCTGCAGTATTGATCTGTAAGTCATCACTATCTGCTGCATCAATGAGTAATGCCACGTCCGTACCTGTAATGTTTGAAACTTCTACCGAAGCCCCAGATACTGAAGAAATACCGACTGTTGCTTGACTAATACTGATTTGATTAGCAACTAAATTACCATTGCTTGCACTAATCCCGACTCCTGCTGATGAGATGGTGATGTCTTGGCCAAAGAAATTGCCACTATTAGAAACTCCAATTGCAATATCGTCAAAAGTCGCTCCATCTAGATCTATGTCCCCACTATTCCTAATAGTGTCAAAGTCGATGTGATTTGCTGATAGATCTATAATATGTGAACTACCGATTGAATTGATAGCCATATATGAGTCATTGACTACGAGATGAGTCGCTTGCAGTGTTCCTTCAACGAGAACTCCAATTTCAGCATTTTCAATAACTACGTTTTGTAAATTAGCATGACCATTTGCTGCTACTTCAAGTCCAACCCAAAGTCC
>JAACCR010000106.1 GCA_009937205.1 Methanobacteriota archaeon
AATAATAGCTCTCTTGAAAAAAGCATTGACAATGTATGTCTATGAAGGACAAGAGAAAATGAGAGAAGAAGAAGAATATAAGTTGTACAGAGAGCAATACCCTTTCGACGAATACTACTGCTTCAAAGAAGAATTCAAATGTGAATGGGAATAGCTCCCTCAACCAGTCATTGCTGACAATCTACATCGTTTAGATCTTCTAGGCCACGCATCTAATCAGATTCTGCCTTGTCTCTTCGAGTAAATCATTAGTAGGCAGGATATAAGAAAATGTAATATCATCTGCAAAACAATTTTTATGCTGTGAAAAACGACATTTTTGATCATGAGTACTTTCCCTACATAGAACATTTTTACAGTTCCGAATGAAATTTTCTCACCGGAATCATTCCAAATATGAGAGTTAATTCTTTTATATACTCTAATGAGTAGTGCCCATTAAGGCTCCTGCAGCTGTAACAAAAATATTAAGTAGAGCACATTAGCTAGACCAAACTCAGAGGGATACAATGCCAATGCAAAACATTCTAACAGGCTCGCACAACAATGAAAACCACCTTGAAAAATATGTCACATGGTGCCGTCAATGGGTAAACAGAGAACCCTCAGCCAATTGGGTGGATGAAGAAAGTTTGATAGTTTTCGAAGATGAAAGAAGTGAACTCAACCAACAACTTGATGATTTACTCAACGAATATATTGGAACTGGAAACCTTCCTTCTGGCGCGGAAGCATCTAGCACCTTCTATCGTCTTAGGGACTTCGCTTCGGATCGATTCAAAGATCATTTCATGTGGGGTGATTGGTTAGATGAAAATCAAGTTTTAGTACATTCACCTGGCGGCCCCGCTATTGGTTATGGAGGAGAGTTGCTACATTCTAGTACCCTTTTGTTCATGAGTTCGCTCATTCGACATGTGTACAGTGATCGTCCAGGTTCTATTGAACTAGAATTGACTGAAGTCAAGCAAGACTCACGTAGCGTATACGTTGGTAGTGCAACAGCCTCACAACTTGATGCAATTTGTTCAGTACCTAATCTTGACCCCATGCTATCTTCAGAAGAATTTGGCGCTAAATTGTACAGCCGAAACATGCCTGACAATCAATGGCAACGAGTTGTTAATGTTAGCCGTATTAGAGATATCTCGAAATTCATAGACAAAGCAGATTCTTTCATTTTTAACCCAGTTGTATTATACCTCGATACGACTGCTAATTCTGAATACGCTGAACTGACTGTAATCGATCTAGATAATGGTAAGCATAAGGCTGAGATAAACTTTGATTTTCTCGCAGAAAAAAATACTGGTTTCGTAGATTACGACCCTATACCAGACGCTCGTGATTTGCGCCCTCTAAAAATCGTAGATGGGCAACACCGCGTACGCGGCATGGCTATGAGTTCCCGGGGCCATTCACTTACTATGCCTTTCGTGCTTATAACTGGCGATGGATCAAAGGCTGACAGATTAATGGTCGCTAAAATTTTCACTGAAATCAATACGAATAGCGTTCAACTTGATGCACTCCATCAATTATATCTCCGATACAAGTTTTCCATGCCAGACCAACGCGAAGGAAAATCTGGCGCCATAATTTCAGGACCGAATGATTTCTCGACAGAAGAAGATAGCGTAACTCCGACAGCATACGGCCGACCTCAAAGGAGAGCCTATGAATTGGCCATGATTATGGCTTCAGCCCCAAATAGCCCCCTGTATGATATGATTGAATTCCAGCGTCCTGCCATCAAAGGTCGACGAAGAGCAGATAAGATCTGTATTAGTGCAGTTAATTGGGTACAATCTGCTAGAAAATGGTTCCTTTCTGGTTCTGTATATTCCGAATTGAATTCGGAAGAATGGTTAGATGATGAGGTGTTCAATTTCTTCAAGGCATTCCAAAGAACATGTACCACGAAATGGCCAAAAGGGCGAGAGCGTTGGTCTCCAGGAAGAGGCAGGGGCAAGCCTTTGCTTCAGTTTGAGGGGCCGTTCTTATCTTTACTAGATCTACTCCCCAGACTCGTTACCTACATACGTGAATCTGAGTATGTTGAGGGAGCCATAACTGTTGAAACATTTTGCGAATGGATGAAACCTTTGGAAAATGTTGATTGGATGTCCCCCAGAATCAAAAATTCAAGGTTGAAAGGACGAACGAATGACAATATTCGCCATTTAGTGATGTGGATGGAAACCGCTATTCTTAATCGAGTATCTCATTCTAGAGAAGATATTCTGGATCCCAATATGCGATCTATGCCAGGCAAGGGAATCATCGCAAGGCCTGAAGCGCCAAGTATCAGTAAGACACAAGGAGGCTCTTGGCCAAGCGATGACATGCCAGTAACATATGAAGTGGAATATCCTGAGCATACGTTGGGTAGTGCGTGGACAGTTCAATGGGAACTACCGACTGGGCCAGAGTATTGGAGTCCATCTGTGATGAAAGAGGTCAAAGCAGTATCTAACTCTACACGTGGAAACAGTAAGTTCACCGAACTTGCCCTCACTCCAGATGTAGTCCCCTCAAATGCAACCAAGATTGAAGTTATATGTGAACTGAAGAATGGTAATGGTGAAACACTCTCAGTACGTCAAGAACTCAGTCTTCCGAGGCTAAAAACATGACTACAGACTTATCGCTTGCCACTCAAATCCTAGAATCGTCTTTTCAAGAGTTGAAGATTGAGGTTAAGGATTGGTACGAATCTACAGTTTACGATGGTTCAAATTCCGCTAATAACGAAACCTCGGAATTTATTAGGGCCCAATTTGGGAAAATGAAATGGGGCCTTGGTTGGTCTCGCTATATCCCTCCTCAACAGATAGCTAAATTCGTGTGCTCGTGTTTGGGTTACGATCTTCTAAGATACTCCCCTGTTCGCTCACTACTCATTGAATCCTTTCTCAATAAAAACAATGACGAAGAAATTAATTCTCAAAGACTTTCCTTGTGTGATGCGTTAGGAGCCTCAACTCATATTTCGGATGTGGAACTAGTAAAACAGGTTCGTGAAATGTCTTGGCGGCCCTCCAGTAGGTCTGCAATCACAATCTGTCAAGCAATAGGCTTACCAACTCGTTTTGCTGTTGTTGGTAGTTCTGAAAATCTAGAACCCGTTCTGGTGGCAAATCCAGTCGAGAGGATATATCCCTTGTTAGATTTCCAAGAATACGTAAAGACAGAATTGACCTCAGTGATTGAGGCAAGAGGCAGAAGTATGGTTTGTATGCCCACAGGCGCAGGTAAAACACGAACTACAGTTGAAGCATTATTGGAATGCTTTTCCTCTAGCAGTGCATTTGAAGGCGGCATACTTTGGATTGCCGATAGACAAGAATTATGTGAACAGGCTGTACAGACCTTTTACCGTTTGACTATGTTTTTGGCTCCAGGCACCCCAATATACAGGTTATGGGGTGGTATGAACCCAGAGATTGAATTTACCTTTGACGGAATTAATAGCGGTTTTTCTGGAATTGTTGTTACATCAACTCAGCAACTTAGAAGTCGACTTAAGAATAGGGATTTGAACGCCATTAAAATTAGAGAGTTATGTGATGTAATCATCATTGATGAAGCTCATAGAAACCTAGATTGGTGCATCCATTGCATCAATGAGTCAGTTAGGAGAAGCGATTATCCAGCTGTCGTTGGATTAACCGCAACTCCAAGGCGAAGAGTGCGTAATGAAACCACTGAACTGGCTAGAATTTTTGGTGAGAATATGATTTCTCCATTACCTAATTCTCAAGATGAGTTTAATTCAGCCATCGAGTTACTTACAAATCGGAGAATTCTTGCCAAACGAATTGACGTCACTACTCATGATCTTGAAATTGAGTTACAAACCGATTATAATTCCCCCCTTAATCTGAATGACGCTTATTTTGTATCGATCAAGATGAGAGAAAAGTATAATCTAAAGTCAGTATTAATATTCACAGAATCAGTAGAACAAAGTAAATCGCTCACACTAATGCTGAACATGGCAGGATATTCATCAAAACACATTGACGGCTCAACACCGGCTACACAAAGAAAGCGTGTGATCGATGAGTTCAGAGAGAACAGTCTACAGTTTTAGACAAATTACGATATATTGACTACGGGTTTTGACGCTCCTAAGACTGATGGAGTAGTTATCCTAAGGGCAACTGAAGATGTTCAACAGCCCTTGATAATTCAAATGATAGGTCGGGGACTGAGAGGGCCAAAGTTTGGTGGTTCCGATGAATGTTACTTTTTTATTCGAGGTGAAAGTTCATGAGTTTATTTTTCCCGGCCCTTGCCTCAACAGATACAATCGGAACTTCGTTGAATGGAAAAAGGATATCAGTGTCCATTCGTTCATTTATACCCCCAAAAATGAAAAATAATTTCTTAACTTCATTGAGTTTTGATGAGACAACTCATTATCAGGTAGATGGGGCTGAGCAGGTTTTTATCGACTGTGGGGCGTTCCATTATGTTGACGAAAAAGTACCTAAATTCAAGAAAGGAGGGTACGTGAATGCACGCTCTGCAATTCAGCATTACATTCATCGTCATTCGAATCGAAAGAACGCTGCTAAATCGTATTTAGTTTGCTCTCCAGATCATATAATTCCGCCAGACATGAGTGACATAGATTCTAAAAATCGAACAAAATGGACGATACATGTAGCGAAAGAGTTCATTGAACTGTGCAAAGAAATACCGAACTTCACTCCAGTAGGCGTAGTTCATGGAAGAAATAAAAATGAGAGACTTGTAATGGTGGAAGAATATATAACTCTTGGATACAAATACATTGCCTTTGGCGGCCTAGTGCCAATTGCAAGGAATGAATCTTTAGTTTTAGAGCAGATTGCAGGTATCAGTGATTTTACTGAACCTAAAATTGACAAAAATTCTCCACTTGGGCTAGCAATGCTAAATGGATGTAAAACACATATGTTTGGTCTAAATAGTCCAGAATGGTATAGATGGTGGAAGCGCATGGGAGTGACTTCTTTCGATGGTTCGAAATTATCTCAGGAAGGGGCTGCAAATGGGATAATATGGTCATCGAATGAGTTTGATATCAAATCACCACCTAGCTCTGCAAAGGGCTTGTACACTAAGACAAAAATAAAAAACATTGGCGAAAGAAATTGGATTGAAGGTAAAGATGGAATTTACGAACTCGATGTGAAAGGAGAGTCTATCTTGGATGTCCAATCTTCAGGATGGGAATTTTACAAAGACTCGTTATGTATGAACAATAATTGTAAGCAAACCAGCTTCAAGCACAGACCAGATCCGAGAACAACGGGGAGTGTTGAGCATAATATGGGGCGCACCATCATCAATGCTCATGTTTTTGAAGAAATCATGCAAAGGATTGATAATTTAGTTGAGATAGCGGATAAATCTAACGATGAAATTTATGATGACTGGAGGTCTATTGGTTGGGAATAAATAGAAAAGCGGTACTAATCAATTGCTCAGCGTCAAAGGCCCATCCTGTTGCAAAGGATTTGAAATGGAAGGAGGGGATGACTCTTGATAATTGGAAAAAGCTTTGGCGTTCACAAACTGATTTACACCTAGTGAGTGGATTATATTCGGGGTATAATTTCAACCAACAGATCAAGTTATGTGAATTATTTTCCACTGATTGTTTTGTAATATCGGCAGGAGCAGGTTTGTTGAATTTAAGTGATAAAATACCGTCATATGACTCATCTTTCATCGGCGATAATGGTCCAAAGGTAGGTGAATGGAATGAACTTCCTATGGGCAACTTAGAATTATTGGCTAATGCTGATGAAATCATATTATTCTGCCCTCCACAATATCAACTAGCAATAAAATCAGATATTTATTTCGATCAAATCAAGGATCGGCTTGTCGTAGGTAGAAACTCTCCATTATCCAAAGATGTGGGGCGAGTGCTCCCAATTCCAAACCGAGCATCTGAGATTTTGGAATGTAGTCAAACCCATTTATCGACTAAATTGTTGAAATTGTATCTTGAAGAAGGCGTTGATGGTTTTGAGCAATTGGAAAAGAAGGTAACTTTACTACCTGAAAAGCGAACTACTAGAAAGGTAAACGATAATGAATTAATTGATGTTGTAAGAGATTTTATCCATTTAGGAGGCCTAATCAAGATTGTTCGTGCAATTAGGGATACTACAGATATTGCTGCAAGTTACGAACGAATTCGTAATGCCAGAAATGAAATACTGACAAGTTCGGGGGCTGACTATGTCAAGTTATGACGAGGCATACCATCCGCCAAGTTGCACTTGCGATCTCCCCCCCGGACCCATAAGTGTCCAAGAATTCCTTCGTTCTTGTTTTTATCCTCGTCTCCTCAAAAATAAAGAAAATAGAAAGGAACTAACCATTGGGGGGATACGATCATATGTACCTCAGCCCCGAAGAAGGGATTTTTTGGGCACTGAGTATGAAGGTACAGACATTTGGGATGCATCACCTAGGCACCCACTTTTATGCTTGGAAGGCCACTATGCCAGGGAGAGTGGAGATGACAAAAACCCTAGTTCATTCACAGTTAATACTGGCGGTAGAACTCTGTCCACATTGAAGAATTTGATTGGAAGAGGCGACTACATTGATGGGGCCCACTTTAAGCATCACCACGGCGAAAAAGACGATTGCCACTGTGGCATGGGCCGAGATACAGCGGAAATTCTTCTTGCTGAGCAACGGAAAGCTGCTCTTTTAAAACGCACCAATGGCACCCCAGTATTGCAAAATTTCATGGGGGTATACGAATTAAGATTTCATGTTCAAAGTGGGTCAGAGGGATTGCCTGCAGGAATTCAAAAGGTAGAACAGATACAAAGCCCTCTAGTATTGCGCCCTCCAGATTTAGAAGACGCCACATCGGTATGGCTGCAGAGTCGCGATGTAGGGGCCCTCCCTGGAAATTGTGCAGGCTTCTTGTGTTTTGAGAATTCATCAGATAAAACAAATCTGTTCATACCAGATGTAGGTAAAATCGTGCTCATCATCCCCGAGACTAGAAAAGCAGACCTAAAGGAATACCTTAGGGCACTAAGAAAGAAAATACCGGATGGCGTGAGAATGACTCGGGGTAAATCCGATAGCTTGCAGCAACTAACAAGATACCGACAGGGTATAATTGAATGGAATGATTCCGAATCGCAATACCAAGTTAAAGAATTTCTACGAAAAATCACTGGCCTTGAGAGCCGCTTGTTAAGATCAACGAGGCCTCTTATGATGGAAGTGCATGATCGGTCCTACGAGCCCGTGACTCCTGTGAGTCAAAATCGATTGTCGGAATTTGCCTTCGATAATGGTGAAGAATTCTATGTTAAAATTCGCAGAATGCGAAACGCCCCGCTTGAAAGTTTCCGCCTCCTTTTTGGCCCGGGAATAGATTCTTCGAGTCTGCAGCAAATGAATGGTTTCGAAGTCAGAAACCTCGGAGTCGATGAAGCATCAGGTGGGACTCTGTGGAAGATTTTTGTTCGGGAGGAGATTCTTCAAAACGGGCTATGGGCTTCAATGCAAGTACAGTCTCATCATGAATCTGCATGGGTAGAAGTTTTGGATCATGGCTCCAATGTCGAACAGAGTGGTACCAGATTACAGATTGTCACAAAGGAGTCGATTTAATGGCTCTAAAGCAAATTTTCCGTGAGGGACACCGTTTGGGCTTCCTTCCGTGGGGGACACCTGGTCGCCGTCTTGGTGCGGCGAGATGGACCGATCTGTTCCCCGAGAATCAAGAGGCTCCTCTGGCCCGAATCACACTCGCAACCACGGGCGTCCACCAACTTCCGGAGATTCCAACCTTATTCCGTCATAATACAACATACATACTTCCCGAGTCCACCATAGGAGCTCACTTCACAATCCCGCAACGAATTAAATGGCAGATAATAGAAAATAGCTCCGAATCACATCTGCTTGACAGCCAACTTTCAGTGATAGGGGGGGAAAATAGCAATTTTGTCTTGTCAGCAGAGGTATGTGGAAGAGTCATCGAAACCTATGAATGCCAAATCGAAGAAAGAGAGAGAGTTTCGATTCCCCGTATCACCGTCAGAGTCAGGCCAATCCCGGGGCGCGAGCAAGAAGGGATGTGCGAATTCGATTGTATCCAAAGACATAGTTTCCCTGACCGTTATGAGGACGATTCGCAGAATATGGAATTACGAATTGGTAATCACGCCCATCATCCAACTTCGCACGACATAATCCGATCAAGAGTTTACAATCTGTCTTTCGTTTCTTCGTTCACCCTCCATTTGAGCAAACTCCTCAAGGACGGAATAGCTTCAGGTGTAGCCTATTGGTATAATCGTATCCAAGTGTTCACGGCCGATGTAATATTTGATTACTCGGATCTGCAACTGGAAGCCATTTCCTCAGGCGGGTGTTTCACTCCTAGCGAAGTTCTAATCACGGATCGGTACTCTGGCGACAACTCTGAGGAAATAGTATCTCTCGATCTATGTTTTGGTCAGACAACACTTCACGGTTGGCCTGTTTCATACACAATCGCAACGCCGACACAATCGGTAAAAATCAAAAAAATAGAAAATGAAATTAGAATTCCTGTTAAACGTAAGAAAATTCAACAATGGTTCGATTCACCATCTGAAAATCTTCGCCATCGCTCGATTATCTTGACGCCCAACATTGCTGGCCTGGATTTGCCGTCTTCAGCCTCCACTACACAATTACACCTAGAGGTCCCTGAGGCTCCTTGCCTTGGATACCTGGGGGATAGAGCCGAGGACTGGATTAAATTCTTACTTCGACCACAAGAAGAATACCATATAATACAACAAAAGCATAGGATAGTGGACCCTTTATCTGACCAAAGTTGGATTGATGAAATATCGCCTGAAAAACTCTCTTCGATGAATAGAAATAACATATACAGGGGTATTTGTGGGCCCACAGTCGATCCGCCCGTTACCAATTGTGAACGGGTCACTGAACTGCTCCCCCTAGCCTTCAATTGCCTTGAAGATAAAGTTAAAGTTGATTTCAAAACGGGAGAGAAACTAGCTACAATGTATGGCGGGCGTAAAGTCATAGATGTCGACTCTACTGAGATACAAGCCCTATACCCAAGACAAAAATTCCGCCTGGAGGCCAATGATTCACCAATTTCTGGTGAAAGCCCCTGCAACAGCATAAGCATTAACCAGCAAGGAGAATCGCTAGCGATACTTTCCAGCAATGGTACTGAATACAAATATTCCGAAAATGGGAACACAGGTTTCGATTTTGACCGATTACCGGAGGCATTTGCGTACAGAATAAACTCTTACACTTTCGCAGCACCACAAATCCCTGGTGTGTACTATCTCTACACCCCTTCAGAAGGAGGAGATCATTATCTTGTGGAAATCGAAGTACGCGGTTTCATTGAGGAGGCGATTGAATGAGTGTGACCTTTCGTTTTTGCCGCAGCCCAGGAGATGAATATCACTTCAATGCCCTAGGTATTGATTCGACAACAAATTTCGTTCTTCAGACGAATGATGACCTCATCGAAACAGTTGGGCAACCATTTGCTAAGGATACAGTTGCGACCGTTTTTCACGTCCATGAAATCATGCGCATTCTCCTTTCACAACTCGATTTGACAGAACGTGAGGAGGAGATGATGGCTAATTCAACTAAAATCAGTTTTCATTTTGAGAGACTTTCCTATCATGCTGCTTCGGTGTGGAGTGATTGGGGGCCGGCTGTGGAGAAAGCAGGAGGGTGCTTTCGTACAATTCTTCAACGTATGTTTGGAGTGAGGATTCGGCAAAACGGATGGTGGATTCCCCATCTTGAACCCAAATACATCGAAGTCGATACTGATTGGTCCATTATAGACGATGTTGTGACAACAACACACCTGTTAGAATCGGCTTCCTCGAGCGACATATGGGTCTCGATGGACACGGGATTACGTCTCTTACGTAATTCGGCAAAACCATCCGAATGTTCGGAATCGCTGGAGCATTTCTTTGGAAGAAAACATCGGTTTACATCTGCTTCTGCTTGGTTGCAATGGGCAATGGAAAATGGCACCCGAGAAGAGTTACCCACCGATCAAGGAACGCCCTTCTATTACAAGGGCATCATAAACAACGAGGTGCCAAGATACTTTTCTAATCAAGTTCGCAAGAACGGCCCATACGATTCCGAGTGGTGGTCGACGGAACTGGATGCTTCCGATGTCCCAAAATTTGCTATTAATGGAGATTCATGGGCTTTCGGTATACTTTGGAAGTATGATGAGGAACGAAGCATATGGGTGCATACATATCCGCATTTGCGCCAACTCGGCGAGGGCAAACCCGTTCTGATATCGGTCTCAGGATTGAGACTAGAAATAGTGACTGATGCAGAGGAGGTTGATGAAATTGATCTCGGACCTCTCGATGTAAGGCGCAGCCTGAACAATCACTTAGTCACCGAACACCTTAGGGCAATACGTATTTTGTTAATTGAATTAGGTCATGCCCAACCACCAAGCGCAGAAGATAAAAAAATTGGCGGACTAGGGTTGGCTGGTAGCACAGTCCCTTCTCCCTTCTCCGATATATATTTCTTAAATCCCAATAGTGCATCGTCCTTGGGTGTTGTCATTGGCTCTCCCATTGAAACAATCATAAGGCAGGATATTTTAGAGAACAACTGGTACGTGGTAGAATGAGGATTAATGATACTTTCACGACTCTAAACGAAACATTATCTACGTCAATCCGAAGGCAGTATCCACTGGTGTATACTGAGTCCTTAACAAGATCCTTTGACAACCTCACCCTCCCTGAGAGCTTGGAGAATAGTTTGGCCCGAATACCCTACATTGAGGCTCTACCCCAATACAAAAACAACCCTAGAGGCGTCTATAGCTCAGGGCTGAAAGCCTTGCTGGACCCTGAAAATCTAGGGGAAACACATCAAGAGTTCATTGATTTTATGGAGAATTGGAAAGCACAGGGGATTTTCTTTGATCCTTATGTTCATCAAGTCCAAGCCCTAAGGGCATGGTCGAAGGGATCTGACATCATCGTAAGTACCGGCACAGGTTCTGGAAAAACGGCATGCTTTCTTTGGCCGATTTTAGGGCATTTACACCGCTATGCGCGCAGAAATAAGGGCACACCTGGCCCACACCGGGGCGTAAAAGCCCTCATTCTGTATCCGATGAACGCTCTTGTCGCAGATCAATTAAAGCGACTTCGTCAACTCTTAGGGCGCGAAGAACTTGCAAGCGAACTCGCTCAAGGGACTTTGATCCAAGGCGGCCATGAGCGGCCCTTCCAATTCGGGCAATACACTGGCCGAACAAAATTCCATGGATCGTATGCAAAGGCAGGAACGGGGACGGGCGGTGGTTCTGTGAGTTCAAAAGTTTCCAGAGCTGCAAAACAATTTCAGAATTTTAGTAAGATTCGAACCCATGATAGCACTCGCCCAGAAGGTGAAGGGTCACTCTATTCTCAAATGATGAGCAAGGGCCTAATCCCGGCAAAAGGCGGAGATCACAGAGTTGGAGATACAGATTCTTGGGACATGGATACGTTCATTCAGCACAGTGGGGCCCCCGGCAAGGCCAATGCGAAATTGATCACTGAACCGGGAGATCGGGAACTCTTTTTCCGTCACGAAATGCACAACACTGGTTATGCCAACTTGACTATGCAGCAAGACGGACGCGCCGTACGTCGAATCACCGATGAAACCAATGGTGGAGGTACCCCCGATGTCTTGGTTACTAATTATAGCATGCTGGAATACATGCTCAAGAGGCCATTGGAGCATGGCATGTTCCACGAGACAAAACAATGGCTTGCAGAGCACCCGGAAAACAAACTCATGTTGGTCTTGGATGAAGCCCACCTGTACCAGGGCGCATTGGGTACTGAAGTAGGCCTCCTGGTTCGCAGACTGTTGAGTAGTTTAGGAATACTCGGCCCTGATCACCAAGACAAAGTTCAATTCATACTTACCTCGGCATCCTTGGGCGACGACCATGCGAGCAAGGAACAGTTTGTTCACGGCCTTACAGGACGCCCCCTGGAGTCGAGCGGAAGTTGGACCTACAAAGACTCAGAAGATGTCGATTGGACTGAAGATTTGACCACCTCAAGCGTATATGTCAAGGGTGAAAAATGGGCGCCAGAAGACAGAGATTGTAAAGATGAAGATTTACAAGATATCCGGAGGGAGTTACTCGAATTGGACTATCAGGATCGTTCGAATGAATTTCTTTTGAATCATTTTCTCGACCAAACACACACCCCAAATACTCAATCAGAACTCACGGAATGGATGCGAGAGCAGCCATTGTTCAGACGCTTATACATGTCATTGTTGAATGCAGCACTCTCGATGGACGATGTAGGCGAACGCCTTTTGGGCACAAAACCATCAGCTTCTGCCGATCAAATATTGCAGACCCGTCTTGCCACAGAAGCAGTGCTAAATTTAGTGGCGGCATTAAGGGGGCCACGACCCGATTCAGAACGAACACTGCCGCTATTGGGAATCCGCGCCCATCTTTTGTATCGGGGCCTTCCCAGACTGTATTGGGATTTAGGCAAAGGTCAGATTTTACTCCGAGAACAAAACTCCCTTGATGTGGCATATCCAGTTAGAGGGTGTCGAAAGTGCGGTGCGCCGTACGCCTCGATATGGATCTCACAACAAAATTGGGATCAGGTTGCGGCCACCATTCAACATGGTGGCTCCTATATTTCAAGGGCCTTTTCACGACCAATTGATCATAGCATTCGACTTGAAGTGTACTTGTACGACGAGGTGATTGAAGAAAATGGCAGAGGTGTCGGAATCATGCAAATCGGAGAACGTGAGGTGCGCGCAGATGGTCCAGCACACATTTGGGTAAACACAGCGGATTATGAAATAACGGTCGACGACACACGCCCAGGAGAAAACTGGAAGGCAGGTTATCTTGCAGCCGAACATAGACATTCACCAACAGATTCAACTCTACTCATTCAAGATGCAATTCGTGACTCGAATGATGAAACTGGACGATCCAATGTCAAGGAAATCACATTTTGTAAAGCAACATGCTTGCAATGCAATACCTTGCACAAACGGCGTAAGTCAGATCAAATCACAGATTATATGACAAAGGGTGATGACGCATTTTCCCAGTTAATGAAGCAATTGATTACCCACCAGGCTCCTGATCCAGCCAAAAGCGACTTGCCCAACAAAGGGAAAAAGGTCATGGTGTTTTCAGACAGCCGTTCTCGTGCTGCGAAGTTGGCAAAGAAGATTCAAGACAATTCTAATTACGATGAATTGAGGCTTCTTGTTCTCCATCTCCTAAATCAAGATTGGTACAAAGAACTACACCCGGAAATTCGGACATTGGAACATCTCTATTCACCATTTGTACTAAATTGCACACGTGCAAAAATCGAGCCTTTTTCAGGAACTGGCGATAAATATAGGAATTCACGAAACTCCTTTGCTCGAACGAGAATTGATGTAATTGCAGCACACGCTGCACTAATGAAAGAACATAGGAATGAAGTCTTTTTCGATAACAATCAAGAACTCAAATCAATTGTAGAATCAACTGTATATCCCGTCCCCGAAAATGAAAAAGCTATTAGTATCTACGAGGATTTTGTAAACAGGGCCGCTCGTAGCAACGATCGGTTTGCAAATGAAGCCAAAAGATATTATCGCGAAAACAATCATCGAGGATACGTTCGATTAATTCGAAAAATGATGATGTATGCGATTACACGAGGGGTAAAAAATGCTTCCTCCGGGCTTGCATTTACGTCAAATGAGAAATGGATAATTGTAGGGGAGTGTTTTAATCCTGAATTTTACAACACAGAAGGGGATATTAATTTCGCACAAGCACAATTCCAAGATATATCAGTTCGCCTTGAGGGCATGGGGATTAAATTTGAAGATGATACATTGGATAATAGCCCAGTCACGAGGTTTTCCTCAATCATGCGAAATGAAGTTGCCGATATTGTAGCCCTTAGGCCTAAAAATACGGTAGAAGAAAAATGGACTCGAATAACAACAGACATAAGGAATTTGTGTAAATTTCGAATTGGTAAATTAAGGGATCTTCAGAATAATCCTAATCTCAACGATTATCAAAATTGTAGGATTTTCATCAATGGCAAAAACAAGACTCTAGGAGAATTATCTAATATTGCTGAGCAAATAATTCAATCTCACAATGAATTTCTAACCAATCCTGGTGAACGACGTTTACACTGGAGAAAAGTGTCTGAACTGGCAAATATCGATCATTCAACACCTTGGGATTTCAGTTCCTCAATTATGGATTTCATTGGAAGCAAAGATTTCAGTTTTTCCTCATTAGGACTAGGCTATGCAACCCTCTCATCACGAGTGAAGAGAATGCTCCGAACGAATTATACAGATGGTCAAGCAGATGAAGAAGCCGCTGAATTGAAATTTGATGAACATTGGCGTGAGTGTTTGAATACTGTACTCAAGGAATTGGTTCATTGGATGACACGACCATCGCTCGGCGAGGACTCTGAAGATGGAAAAGAAAAAGCGGGCGGACAACGGTGTATTTCATCCCCTGCTACATACCATTTCAAATCGATGAATCATCACCCTTCAGTCTACACAAAAGAAGCGGAATGGGGGATTTTCTCTCAACATGTTAGAAAGAAGTACCGTGCCTTGATTCAACAATTGAATTCAGAGGTTCTTGTTCCATTTGAACTAATC
>JAACCR010000107.1 GCA_009937205.1 Methanobacteriota archaeon
AGTGGTATTTGTTCCAGTATGCTGTTGTAAAATTGCTGCTAATTCACCACCTGCTGTTGTATTGAGAGCGGAGATCGCTCTAGTGATTCCCAGCCAAGCCATATCATAGCGGGTTTGATGTTGTGGATGGTTTGAACCACCCTCCTCATAGATTAATTCAAAATCCTTGTCGATACTGCTCAAATCCAAATCGCTAATGTACTGGGGAAATATAGCTACAAGCCCCCTAGAGGCGAGTAATTCCAACGTATCTCGGTAAACCTCTACATCTGCTCCACTGTAGCCATGAAGGTAAATAGCAACCCCTAGTTGCTTTGAATCTATATCCGAATCAGTTATGCTTGGCATGAAAACATGTACATTCCATTCTGAACCATCATCTTGCCCAGGCCAATATTGGAATTCTGGTTGTGAAGTGAATACAGGAATTGTTGCTTCAATCACTGCATATTGGGAATCCATATTGCCCCATTGACCAGATTCTATTTCTGGCTGATTTGCCGCAAAGCCACTCATGTCCCACGTATTAGGCAATGCCAAGGCCAAACCTGCTGCCAGCAATAATCCAACTTCAATAACTGCAAAGATTTGAGTTTTATTGAGATTACTTTTTTTGTCTTTTACAGATTTCTTAAGCGCATCAATAAGTGCAGTATCGGTTAGCAGCATATTGATTACAAGAAGAGTTATAAAAAATCCTAATACGAATGGCATTGCTTTTACTGAACCAAAGAAGAAGGAAAAATCAAGCATCAAATATAGTGCTGAAAAGGCCATAAAATATCCGATTAGGAATTGAGTAACTGCTACAGATAAATCTCTGCTGATTCTTTGTTTTAGATTTTCATTTTGAAACAGTTTGTATTTGATGGCGAAGGCAATAATTCCTAATGGTATCAAATAACCTTCAAACGCTCTTAGTGTCAAAGCATCCGAGATTCTATAATATGCAAATTCAAACAGTGCATCTTCGAGGTTTAATCCAGAAAGTAATGACATTATAACAGGGCCAAAACCAATTAAAAAACCCAATAGAAATAATATTCTTGTCGAATTTAGAAGATTCAGATTAAATTTCATCTCAACACCTCAGATTGAATTACTGGCCTTTAATATCATTCAACAAGCCAATTGGGTGTTCCCCCATCAGAGAAATCTAAGGCCCAAGTTAGAAGTTTGTCATCCAATGCCAAAGGGTGAGTTTGAGGCCAGGTAGGCATGCAAGAAATACTGGCTTTATTTGCTGCTACAGCATCACAATCTCCTAGGAGTATTGGATCGTGGTAAATCTGTGCTCCTGCGATCTTGAAAGTTGCTGTTTCACCACTTATTTCCCCATCTGCACTACCCTCATCGAACATCACAGCATTGCGATACCAGCGTAATCCAAGACGAGTTGTAGCCCAAGTGCCATCCCATTGAGGAGGAACATTGAGATTTAGCATCAATTCACCATGTCTAAATGCAGTCCTTAGGGCTGAGATCGGATCACTTTCCCAAGCAGGATGTTGTGGAGTTTCTGGCCAGCGAGAAATGTGTTTTGCAGTAATATCAATGTGAGGGCGGCATCGGTTCTCAGGAATTACCGGCAGAATTTTCAATGCTAATTCAACTAATTCAACAGTAGCAGTAATTGCATTTTCAATACCTTCTTGATCAAACGAAGCGAAGGAAGTTGCAATCGCTGGCATACCATACAATCCTGCTTCCCTTGCAGCACCCATAGTGCCACTGTGTAAGCTATCTTGAGAGAGATTAGGTCCGAGGTTTACTCCTGATATCACCAAACGTGGTTCGATGTCTGGAATTAATCTTTGAAGGCCTCCATCCAATGCAACAATTACTGTATCGCATGGCCTGCCATGTAATTCATACAAATGAATTGGAGCAGCAGAATCATCTTTGCACAACCCCCATTCAGAAATCAGGTCAGAACGTTGTCGTAGTTTCATAGATGTATTGAGATTGATACTCATGCCTGTAGCGCTTTGATTTTCTGCTGGAGCAAATACAATGATGGCATGTCCTGCTTGGTGCAATGCTTGTACAAGCAAACGAAAGCCAATGGCTTCAATGCCATCATCATTAGTCAGCAATAACCAACCAGCCTCTGGTTTTTGATCATTTGAAAGTGAAGTCATAGCAGTCCCTCATGTTAGTGCGCTAGAATCTTGTCCTTCATCCTTCGCTAGCGTTTTGGTCTCTTCTGGAGTTCCAAATATCACAAATAATAGTCCAACAATTAGTATTGGTCCTCCAATCCAAGTCCAAAATCCAGGAACTCCAGTATCGAAAAATAACCAACCGATTAAAGATCCTAACAACGGTTCAAGGGTGACTGAAGTTGAAACAGTTAGAGGAGACATATACCTTAGACAGGTGTTGAGGCCGGTATGGCCGAGCAAACCACCAATAAATGCCAGAACCAAGAACCAAGGTAAGTAGTCCATACTAATCCAACCAAATACACCAAACTTACTAGCGCTTGGTTCGAGAATTAATGAAGCAGGAATTAGTAATAAAGAAGCGATTAGAGTTACTGGGAAGGCATAGATGAAAATCGGCATCCAAGTTCTCAATATTTTACCACAAACGATGTATCCGACTACAAATATCGCTCCTAAGAATGCAAGGAAATCTCCCCACAATGTTACGACATGAGAACCTTGTATGTCACCTTGGTCAAGCAATGTAATTCCAGCCCCCATGACACCCATAACAGCACCAATAATTTCGAATGAAGTCGGGTTTCTGTGATCCGTCATTATTTTTGCCAAAAATATCATTCCCACTACTATTACCAAAGGATGCGCAGTCACGAATAATAGTGAATGAGTAAGCGAAGTTTTGTCTAAACTTGGAACCCAAGTTCCAAAGTGTAATGCAAGGGCTAATCCGCTCAACCAAACCACCTTTTGTGTTTTAGGAGCAAATACTCGTTTACGCGATTCAAGATCCATAGTACGCCATTGCCAGAAGGCAAGTGGTGCTAATAGAATCGATGTGGTTTGTAATCTCCAACAGGCCTTAAGCAATGGAGGAATTTCCAAATGCTGTAATATTGCTCCTGCACTCGAAACACCAATTACCGCTGCAACTAACAAACCCCATACCCAAATAGGGGTCGTTTGTTTTCCCATCAGATCACACTCAAATTCAAGCTTCTAATATTGCATCACCAGATTTTACGCCGATGACACCTGCACGCTTGAATAGTGAATAAATGGTGAATCCAATACCGACATTAAGTGTAATGAATCCAATCATGCGAGTGAAAAACCAAACAGTAGAATCGCCGAAATTTGTAATTCCAAAGAAGGTACCACTCATGTTTTCTTCGGTTGGCATCCACAGCGAATCAATAAACGAAAGAATACTTGATTCAGTACCAAAGAATGCTTCTCCTGTCAACAGACCTGCTGCAACCATAAAGGTACCAAGCAAGATTAGTGCACGTTGATTTTCAGCAACTGTAGTACCTGATTCCTCTTTTATTTTGTCAATACGAGGAGTTAGTTTCTTGTCTTCCCATCGGTCACGAGCAACACCACCAATTAGCATTGGTAGCGTGTGCGGAATATCTAGGTACATTCCAAGTCCGAAAGAAGTACCCATTCCGGTAGACCATTCTACGAACATTCCAAGCAAGAATCCGATAGCGAGAAGACCTAAGTCTCCTTGACCTTCTGCAAATATTACAGAGAATGTTGCAAATGCATTTGCTTGAGGAGCGATCAAATCTATTCTTCCTTCCGCTAGTTGAATAGACAAGAAGATAGCAACACCAGCACCGATTATTGCACCAGGAACAACACCCATGATATTTCCTTTAGAAATGTGATATGGCCGGTGTCCAATATACAATGAATTCTTGTAATCTCCGATGACTGTTCCAGACATTGAGATTGCAGAGCCGAATACAGTAGTACCAACCAAACCTAGTAGTACAGCACTTTCTGTGGTTAGGTTTAGGAAATCTTTAGCATTCAAAAACACTCCTAATAACATTAGGAGGACAATGAATGAAGTTCCAGATACTGGCTCAATTCCTGTTTCACCCATGACTCTAACAGCGATTGCTCCAAGCAAGAATGTTGTTGAAATAAGGACTACTGCGAATACTAAAGCAGCAGCAATTGAGAAGCCACCGATTGCGAAAATAATAATCATAGCAATGAAAGTAATTGCCATGAAAATTGGAATGTGCTTTAGTGGCCATTCATACCATCCCTTATCCGGCATGTATTCTTGGCTGCCTTCGCCCTTGAAAGCTGCTCCAATATCTTTGAAAATTGTTAGGAACGTTTTGTACATCTTAGCCAATCCAAACATTCCACCACCGACGATAGAACCTATCGCGATTGTTCTAATGTACTTCGAGAAGGCCAGCATTTGCAATGGATATCCACCAGGGTCAGCAGCATAATCTTGAATCGGTCTGTTGGTTTGTGACAGTGCATCATAAATTGGCACATTCATTGCAACTGCCAAAGGTACAAGGAATAACCATCCAACGATTGTACCCAAATTGACTAAGAATGCAACTCTTGTTTTCATGAACCAACCGATTGCGAACATCGATGGAGTTAATGCAAGTCCAATATATGTGTAGGCGAATGGATTGTAAGTATCCTCTGTCCAATGTGTATAATTCATAGAAGAACCATCAGAATTTATTCCTGATGGTTGATGTAATTTACCGTGTGAATAAAATGTAGCTAGACCATAACCCTTGATATGGATTGTCTCAGCCAACCAATCTAGTAAAGACAGTTTTTTATCGCTCAACCAAATCAATGGATATTCGACAATGAATAATCCGACCATTGTCAAAACGGTCCATATTCCAATCGTCTTTAGAGAATCTCTTGCATGATCAACCGCACCTGTACTAACGTCACTAGCAATATCTAACATCTTCAATGTCGCTTCAAACCCAGGTAATGGTAGAGGATCTTCAACTAACCAAACTCTTCTAAAAATAATGAAATACATAATTCCAAGGAAACCAGCAAACATACTTGCTACGATTCCAATAAAGGCGAGAGTAAATGTTTGACCATCATCGAGAGTGATCAGTGGCCCAGAAGCCAAGAAATAATCAGGTTTGGTTGCCAATAAGAAAATAGCAGGGAAGGTGAAAATAAAACCTGTTGAAGCATGTGTTGCTCCCGTTGTAGCGGATGTCGCAATATTAACTTCAGAAGGACTCCATTGCATTGCCATTCCAAGCAGGTAAGCGATGTACCAAGCAGCCGAAATCGCTAGACCTAACTTCAGACCGATATAGGCGGTAACTCCTGAGAAAATCGCCCCTATGGCAATTCCAATCATAACTTTACTAGTACTCCAATGAGATACTGCGAATGATTCTTGGATATTCTTTTCCTCTAGATACTGTTCTAAAACACCTGTGTTAAGATTGTTATACATCTCGTCATCAAGCCAAGTCAAAGTCCCATTTTCAATGGCTTTGAGACCCTCCGGTGTGACGGGTTGTCGATAGGCTGACTTTTGTACACTCAGTGAAAACACATCCAGCGTGCGCACTGCGCACAACCTTGTCACATCAAGGCCACTTGAATAGGTTGCTGTCTATTAATCACAATAGATACTTGATTATCGCTAGCAAAAGCAATGAGAATTATTATCTCAATTCGACTTTTCCATTTCCGCCATTGCTCTTGCATCTTCTTCTTCAGCAACCCTAATACCTTCTTCCATATCGATTCTAGTAACCATATATGTTCCAACAAGAATTACAATTGTAATGGTCAAAATCGCGACACGGCTGTCACATGTTGAACTGGCTATTCCGTACAAGAAAGTGCCGATCATTGCTGCAGATTTACCGAGGAAACCAAAGAAACCGAAGAACTCTGAAGTACGTGACTTTGGAGTTAGTTGAGAGAATACCGAGCGTGCTTGAGCACCAGCTGAACCCATTGCACAACCAACGAATAATCCCAAAATAATCCACTGCATAGATACGCCAATTCCTAATGGTGCCCACACATTATCACGCATTGTTGAGGCCCAACCATCAACTGGTCCACCTTGGTCAACAATTGACGGATGGCTGTCACCAACTTCAAACGCACCTGCAATCGATTCATTGCCGCCAATCATAATGATTGAGAAACGATGATCGCTTGTTTCATTGAATGAAGCAACCAAATCTATCGCTTGCTGTTGGGTAATCGAATCGACCTCTTCTGCATCAGCAATTGATGCTGAACCTGCCATGAATGATGCTCCATAGATTCCGACTCCTACGAATAAGAACGCAACAAGGATTCCTTTCCATCCCTGCAAAAATCCTGTGTCCTGTTGTTGAATCCAAATTATTCCGCTACCCAAAATAGCTAGTATTCCTAAGATAACAAGAATCGCTAATAATCCATTCATCAATGTACTACTTCCCGAATCATCCACACTGTAATCTGTTTCTGGGAAATTCTCTTGGAAGGCATCTCTGAATGCAGCATCTCCTGATGAATCGTTATTGATCCAACCTTCATATCCCCTATTTTGAAGAGTTGTCAATGTGTAATTATCTGTTGCTTCATCAAATTCGAATTGGAAGTCGAAACGTTCAGCATCTTGTTCACCTTCTAATTTTAGAGGTGCAAAACCAGCCGCAGTAACCGATACAACACAATAGATTAGTAGTGCCAGTACCAATGCGAATTTTGTACCCTTCTTGTCAGCAAGTTTACCGAAAACAAATGTCATCGGGATTGCAACAATATTGACAGTCAGAAGCAACATAATATTCATGCTAGGGTCTAGACGTAATACTGATTCACCAAAGGCAGCAGCCATACTTGCAATTGTATTCACTCCATCATAGAATAGAAGGTAAGCGACTAAGAACAATGCTAAAACTTTGAATTTGCGGATTTCTTTCATAGTAGTGAAAACTTGTGCATAAGCACTCTTTGCCGTTTTTGCAAAGCCTTCCCATTCATGATTTGAAGCAATCTCTGGCTCAGGAGTCCATCTGAACATCACCATTCCAAATCCTAACCACCACAGTGCAGAGGTTACAAAGATAACCGCAAGTGTGAAGTTGGTATCCCAGAATCCACCTAACAGCACGATTAGATGGAAAATGAGTAACATTGAGCCACCCATGAATCCATACATATATCCCCATGTTGAAACATGATCTTGGCATTTTCTATCTGCCATGTAAGGCATGAATGAATAGTAGATGACATTACCACCAGTGAAACCTATAGTACCGATAGTGAAAACCATCGCTAAGAAAATATATCCCTGCGAACCGAAATATGGGGCAGCACCCATCAATGCAGTAAAGACAATACCTACAATAGTATACCATTTCAGCAACTTTTTCTTGATAGGGAATCTATCAGCAATAACTCCCAAAGCAGGTGCTGTTACGACAACAAATATCATTGAAAAGGTCAAGACAACAGCATAGAAAGCGTCACCAGATTGTGTTCCTGTCGCTTTGTTATACAAACTAGCCATCAATGCTGGTGCGATAACAGTCATTACTGTCAAAGCATATGCTTGGTTAGCCCAATCAAAAAAGTACCAACCCTTCAGTGCCTTTTTATCATCATCGCTCATTGCACCAATCAATTCTTTTGCACTAAGTCCAGTTGAGCCATTGACTTTAGATTCGCTCGTTGCCATATCCGCCATGAGCCTAAACTATTGACGCCGCTTATCAATTAACTGCCGGTCAACAATAAATTAAATTGGGTTTTGACAGTTGATTACCATCGCAATACGCCTCAACAATAAAATGCAAAATGATTGTAGCCAATAATGGGCTAGGCAAAGAAGTACCACGGTGTGATTATTATGAATTCATTACCTAACTTTGATGGGATAAAGTTCGCAGGGGAATTGCGACCATCACAAGTTGCCGCTTCTTCTATCATTATTCCACAATTAGATGGAGGTAGCAAAAGACTCCACATCGTAGCACCTCCTGGTTCTGGAAAAACTGTTTTGGGGTTATATGTCTGGTCTGATTTAGTAAAAAAACCAGCGCTTGTTCTCTCACCAAACTCTGCAATACAAGCGCAATGGGCTGCTAGAACCTCGTTATTTGATCTAAATGGTAAAGAGGATTACATTAGTACTGACCCAAAGAATCCGGGTTTGCTAACATCTCTAACATATCAATCGGTAACAATGCCAAGTAAGGGTGGAGAAAATATTGATCTGGAGGCCTTAGACATATGGGCTCAAAAATTAATCTCTGCAGGAGAATCTGATGATTTTGAAAGTGCTGAAGCATGGCAAAAAGATTTGGCAGAGCGTAATCCAGAATTCTATTCTACTCGACTATCAACCTATAGAAAGACTGCTAGAGATAATATTGCAAGTGAAGAAGGAGCAATTTCAACCCTGCATAAGAACTCAATGGAGAATATTGAAAGATTGAAAGAAGTCGGTGTTGGGTTAATTATTCTCGATGAGTGCCATCACTTGATGCACCATTGGGGTAGAATCCTCAGTGAGATTAGGGAATTGTTTGACGACCCAATTGTGTTGGGATTAACTGCAACACCACCGGATGTAGATTCATTCAAGGAAGCAGATGCTAGACGCTATGAGGACTTCTTTGGACCAGTAGATTATGAAGTCCCTGTACCTGCATTAGTTAGAGATTCAAATCTCGCTCCATACCAAGACTTGTGTTATTTTGTCCGCCCTGCAATGAAAGAATTAACCTACATTTCAGGCGTAGATGGTGAATTCAATGAACTTCTTGAAGAATTGAGATTTGCAAATGGAGGTTTGAATCGAGTCAAGCCTCTTGACCGATGGATATGGCAAGCTCTTGATGAACGAACTGCCCCTGGAGGAAAAGCACTAGATTGGAATAAATTCCATTCTACATATGAGAAATTTGCTGATCAGGCGAGACGATATTTACAATTAAATAACGTTGAATTACCACCAGATGTACCGGCTATTGCAATTGATTCTAAAGATCAATCATGGACAAGAATTAGCATGCTTAGAACTGTATTGGAACGATATGTTAGGCATGGATTGAGACGTTCTGAAAATCCTCAAGATCACGCTTTAGCCGAATCTATTGTTTCTCGATTGAGACTATTAGGTGTTCAAATTACTGAAACAGGTTCTCGCCCTTGCGCATCTCCTGTAGGAAGAGTAATGGCATATTCAGCATCGAAAATTGAAGCTTTGAACAATATCATGGATTGTGAAATTGAAGCAATGGGTGATGGAATAAGAGCAGTAATTATCACTGATTTTGAGAAAACTTCTGCAACTGCACTAGTTAAAGGGGTCTTGGATGAAGAGGCAGGAGGTGCAATTGCAGTTTTCCGAAGTTTAGTAAATAATGAAAAAACTGATACTTTGGATCCTATATTAATGACTGGAAGTACTGTATTAGTGGATGATGATCTGTTTGAGAAGTTTATCTCAAACGCCCGTAAATGGGTAGAGGATAGAGATTTAGAGATTAAATTTGAAGACCACTATCACGGACAATATCATGAAATACATGGTAAAGGGAAAAATTGGATTCCAAGATATTATTCATTGATGATTACTGAGTTTTTCCAGCAAGGCATCACGAAATGTTTGGTTGGAACAAGAGGATTATTGGGTGAAGGTTGGGATGCTTCAAGAATTAATGTTCTAGTGGACTTAACAACGGTTACAACAAGTATGAGTATCAACCAATTACGAGGGCGTTCAATAAGATTAGATTCACTTTGGAAAGAGAAAGTTGCTAATAATTGGGATGTTATTTGCCTTGCTGAAGAATTTACCAAAGGTTTTGATGATTATGAACGATTCAAAGAAAAACACAAGCAATTGTATGGTGTATGCGATGATGGAACTATTGAGAAAGGAGTAGGGCATGTCCATGCTGCATTCAATGATGTTCGTCCTGAAGGAATAAACGAAGGAATGGAATTATTCAATGAGGATATGTTAAACCGAGCAGTCAATCGACAAAAGTGCCGCCAATTATGGGGCATTGGACAACCCTTCAATGCCAAATCAAGTTCAGCTGTTGAATTAAAAATGGGGGGAGGATTAAGTGGCGGATTCAAATTTGGAATTAATAAAAAACAATGGACTGATGAATCATTAGTCCTAGAAATTTCAAAGGCAATTGTAGATACTTTAAGAGATTTGAGAGAAATAAATCGAAACACTAGACCCTCTGGAGGAGGCCGCGGTGGTGGATGGCTACGATTCCATTTGGAACATGCTAATGAAAAAGAGACTGAAAAATTCACCAAGGCGCTTGAGGAAATATTGGGCCCATTAGATAAACCGCGTTATGTGATCAGTAGACCTGCAATGCATATGAGAGATACATGGTTGTCAAAATTGATGCCAGAGGTTATTGCTAAATTTTTGCGACGTCAGGAGAGAACAATACAGATGTATCACACAATCCCGTCTCTTTTTGCAAATACCAAAGAGAGGGCACAAATATTCCAAACGCATTGGAATTACTATATCGGTGAAAGTGAAATCACTTACGCTAGGAATAATAGTGGAAAACTATTCTTAGAAGAAATAAGAAAGCAACGACTAGGACCACAAATTACTATGCATAGAAAGCAAGTATTCCTCTGAGTATCAATGGTCTCGGATGATCTTGAATCTATCAAGTGCTTCCATCCACATAATTTCTTTTCCAGGTTCTATGGACATCTCTGATTCCATTGGTAAAATCATCATGCTATGGTCACGCATATTCATTGCGTGAACTTCTTCACCTTCGATGTGAGTAACAACTGCAGTTCCCTTTTCAATCATAGGAACATGAATTTTATCAGTGACAGTAGCAGAATAGTTGATTTTCTTTGATGAGAAAAGAGATACTAGGTCTAGACGAGCTTTGGCTGAACCGTGCTTACCTGGCTTTGATGTTGAGATTGCTAGAATCTTGTATGCCTCATCTTCAACAACGCAAAAGCGTCCAACTTTTAGTGTTCTAATTTCAACTCTGTCGGTGCCTGGCATAATGCTCCCTCAAATCTCCTGTTTTGCTACTCGCTTATTACCCTTCACTAACAAAGTAACGAAATTTATAGTTCACGCACATCAAATCGCATACCTGATTGCTGCATTGAATGCCCTGTAATCAGTGGCCCAAGTTTTCCAGCGACTAGTTTTGGATCTACTAATTGTCCATCATTATGCAGTTCAACAAATGTCTTGTGGTCAGGAAAATCATTCTCGTTTGAACTACGGATTGTCTTCTGCATATCGGTATCAACAATTCCTGGTGCAATACTAATTGCACTAATATTACGCTCAGTTCCTTCTTCTGCTAGACACTTTGCCCACATATCAAGACCTGCCTTAGCAACACAATATGCCGACCATCCTGAAACTGCTCTTAGAGAAGCACCTGAAGATATCGTAGTTACTCTGGACTGTTGTTTACCACCCATTACTGGAATCAAACGATTTGTTAAATCTTGCACACCTACCAAATTGATTTGGATATTTCTAGCCCAATTAGCCCTATCGACTTCAGCCATTGATTTGATTGGAGAAATAATTCCAGCATTGTGGACAATACCTGCAATCCATCCTGTTTTTGCTTTGATCTGTTCAGCAGCTGCAGCGATATCTGCTCTATCTGCTAAGTCACAAGTAATAGTGATTGAATCAGCTTGAATAGATGCAAACTCAGCACCTGCAAGACCAAGTGAAACCGCATCACTTGACAATGCAATAATTGGATGACCGCATTCAGCCAAATTTCTTGCAATCGCTCTACCTAATCCTTTACTTGCTCCAGTGACTACATACGGCGCCTTCAGCATAACTGGCAATTATTGGAGGCGACTCTTTGTATTATTGATTGCCAAGGGGAATGCCAATACAACCGAATGTGTTTGTGTTCACAGATGACCAATTATCAATTGACAAACCAAAGTTGAAGATGCATATGTATAGTAAGGTTCAACATCATGATATTGGTAATCATCACTAATTCTACAAACAGTACGGGCATACGTTGATGGGTTTGTAGCATGAATATGATTGGCGATTTCACGAGCATACATGTTCAAACTGTTAATGCGTACACTATTTCCTATACTGCTTTCAAACCACGCTGATTCGACATGAATCTTGCAACTGTAATGAAAATCAATTGCGAGTTCTAAACACAGAATAGAGCCATTTGCACGTGTTCGATTAATGTCTTCGTCTAGTTGGAAAAGAATACTGTCTGCATTTATTGTGCTGTCTTGAGGCAATGGTATTTCGCAATGATAGGAGGTTGAATGATTGAATGTTGAACGAACTGTTGGCTCAATAAGGATACGATCGAACCAGCATACGGCATCATCAAGATTTGACAAGTCTGGATTTCCAATAAGTTGATTCATCATTTCGTCCAGCTGTCTATCAAAATTTGACCAACTTAGTTCAGATGTTGAATATTCAGTTTCATTCTCATGCAGTGTCCCACTACATCTGTACCGTTGAAGACTATTCTTAACAGCAAAATCACATTCTACATCGTAGCCATAACGTGAAATTTGACGTATCTCATTTTCGACAAAAGTCGAATCTATGAAATCCAGATCTCCATCAGACAAAAATTCTGCAGAGGGGGTGGTATAGGTGTTTAACGATAGCAACATTTCATCGATGTGGTCCTGATACCCATCCTCAAAGGAATTGTCTACATATAAGTCATCTACAATGGTATCGAAACACTCCACATCATTCTGACTCATACACTCGAAAAGTTTTCTAAGTGTGTAGTCATGCTCATGGTACATATAATCGAATAATACACTACTATAGCGATAGAATTTGAAGCCAGAATGGTATGATGAATCGAAAACTTGGTTTGATGATAATCTATTTGTCCCATCATTATCGATTCTATTCATTACGCTCAAACGAGGGGCAATTCCATCTCGTTCAGTACTCCCTGCTAAAAATTCTGCTAATCCTTCGTTGAACCACGTCAACCTGTCATCATCATAAAATTCATTCTCACCCCACATGTCAAAAACGAGATGGCGCCCCACGAGGTAGTGCACATATTCGTGGCGAACAAGTTCTTCAAGTGTGTATATGCTTTCAGATGGTGTCCTCTCATAAGTGAAAAACTTCCCCCACTGTTCAATATACATGCCGCCGTTGTTTGAACTAAGACCATAGATTATTGACTGATATTGTCTATATTCTGCTCTTGAACCGTAGATAATCATGGTGATGTTATGATTCGGGTCTTCATCAACAGGTAGTGCTGATTCACTAATTCGTAAGAATTGCGCTCCCACCTCTTTCACAGCATAATATAATGGAATAATATCCCCATATGTTAGAGATGTTTTGACAATAACTTTTCCATCATCGAATAGGAATGTGTTTGGAAACAATTGTGATTCAAGTGAATCTCTTAGTGCCTCCATTGAGAAATCTTCAACCGGATTTACACAATCATTGGAATAATGATTATAATAATAATCGTGAGTATAAACGGCCCATAGGAATGGCATTGTATATTCGGTTACTGAATAATGATGGTTTTCAGCACTGACGATATATTGACAACCGACGTCATATAATACTGGAGCATTAGTGAATGCAATTCTAGCAAATGCCCAAATCGCCCAATTTACTACCCACTCTTCATCTCCAGCAATTAGAATTCCATCTGCATCAACGCTCAATTCACCCATTCGTTCCAATAATTCTAATAAATTAACATTAGCGTTAAAGGCGGGTTTGTCAGTACTTCTTTTAATGCAGAATAGTGTAGAGTATACTGTTGATGAAGTCCAATAAATATCAAGGGAATTATCATCTGTCAACGTATTTAGGATGATTATAAAAATGGGTATTAGTATATCTGCGAAATTCGCAGTATCTGCTAGAATAATCATTTGTTTCAGATTTTTCCTTGCTTCATCTCCAGCGTCCATTATGTGTGCCGAATCTTTCAATACGTCAACAGCATTGTATGCTATATCAAATGTTGTTTGGTCTAATTCATTAATATAGTCATAAAAATCATAATAGTAGGCAATTCGTATGAAAAACAACATTTGATGCAGACCTTGAGTATTATCTCCTGCATAAGTGCTAGCCATCATCTCAATACTGTGCGCAATCCACTGAACATTTGAATCAGTTAGTACTCCTGCAAGATTTGAGTCAAATGTCCAAAAATAATACAGACAAGAATCTGTTTCTCCGATGAGATATGTTTGCAGGTCAGCATTAGTGAGTCCAATAAGATCGTCTGATGTGCATAAACTTCTTCCTTTCGCAACTGTACTAAATTCAGATGGAAATCCCCCATGAGAAGGCATGGTGCTGGCAAAGGTGTTATTTTCTCGTGAATTATGAGGTTCGTGACCTTCATCGTAGGAGGGGAATAATTCCGTCGGCTGCATTGGACCATCTCCAAAACCACCCTCTGGCACAACAACATTGCAATCACTATTATTTTTGATACCCCCTGAACAGGCAGCAAATACAATATTACGTTCTTCGGTTTTTTCAGTTCCGATAGGTTCTTCAATCTCTGAATTACCTAAGCAACCAGCAAATGTTGTTGATAACATTAGGGCGACTAAAATAAAGGAAGTCATTCGTTGCATATATGTTCTAAGTAGTCTCACTAAATATACATTATTATTGATAAAAAAAAGGAGCAACTTGCAGTACCGAGGCTACCCCTCTGACTAAAAAAATTGATCATTATTAGTAGAATCTTTAGCCTGTTTTACGACCTAACTTACTTTCTTCAACCATTTGAATATGAAGTGGAGCAGGTACGTATTTGTTATCATCCATACCTTCGCGTAGGACATTAATAATGTTGAGAAGATTATCCAATCCAAAGTAGACGTCATCATTAGAGACGCTCTTTTGTATTATTATTGGAAATTCCAAGGACACACCATGGAGAGTGTCAAAGATATTTTTCCATTTACCCAAAATAGGATTGATTTTAGGACATCACTCATCTCATGGCCAAGGCCTTGACAATGGCTTTAGGTCATAGATGGCATCATATATTTCTTGATTGATAAGGTCCACTTCGGCATGTCCGAGTTGAAATTCTAACTTGTGGATAAGTTTCTTACAACGGGAAGAATTCTTACCCGACATTGAAAAGACTGCCAATAGAAATCGATTTGCTCTTCGCTGTTGCACATCATTCGGTTGCGAATCTACTTCTGTGTGCTCTCCAAGTAATTCCATCACCCGGATTTGATTGGGATGAATAAATCTGGCAGTGGTTATCTGTTCCACCATACCCTGATGCAGTGCAGTTCGTAATCCGTCATCCATTGCTTCAAAACCTTCTGGGAATGCATGATTGACAAGTTTAGGCGTAAGTTCGTGACCGACCAAACGCGAACGCATATCCTTCATCATTGAATTCATTCCGAACATATTGAGTGCCACAAAAACTGGTAGAGATATTAATTCAACATAAGCACGTAATGCTACTCGTCCAAGCATCCTCACAGTAATTCGTCGCAAAATCATCTTGAAAACGGTCGCACTCGCTACAATTCGTAATTTCTTCAAGACTTTCCTTATCATAAGTCCAACTTTACCAATTTTAGCCAACGGATCGATTCCAAACATTATTCCGCGAAATCCAGGAGCGCCCAACGCAGCATGGACAAGCCAATGCGGAATGGAATTTTCCAAATCAACCTGCTCTAGTTCCTCTTGCGGAATATTGAGTCTTATTGCCATAAGTGCTGCAGTCCTCAAGGAATCGCGATAAGTAAACACTAATTCAAGAGCTGTTGTTATACTGCTTACCAGTGTAATGATAAGCAGAAAGCCCCAGCCATCCAAACCTTCTGCTCCTTCCCAATCTTTGAGGAAAAGGGCTGTTGCAACGACAGTGAGACCTGAAATCAAACCGGAAAATCCTGCGCGAACTACGGCAAGTCGGCCCAAAAGGTCTAGACGTGAGTCTGCTTCTTTTCTATCTGCAATAGGTTGTTCAGATGAAGTGCCAACGGTTGAAAGAAAGCGTCCAATGGCCCAAAATTGCAACGTATCTTTGAGTCCCAAACTCAGCACCTTCAATATGAATAGAATCCTTGTCCAGTTTTACGACCCAATTTGCCTTCTTCAACCATTTGAATAAGTAGTGGAGCAGGTGCGTATTTGTCATCACCCATACCTTCGTGTAGAACATTCATTATGTGGAGCAGTGTATCTAATCCAATAAGGTCTGAAAGTGCTAATGGGCCAATTGGATGGTTCATTCCAAGTTTCATGATTCCATCAATTGCTTCTGGTTGAGCAACACCTTCTTGAAAAGTCAATATTGCTTCATTGAGCATAGGACAAAGAATACGGTTTGAAACAAAACCAGGCGAATCGTTGCATGAAAGAGCAGTTTTACCCATCTTTGCTGATGCTTGAATCACTGCAGTATTTGTCTCTTCACTAGTATCTTTACCATTAATAATTTCAACCAACTTCATAATCGGAACAGGGTTCATGAAATGCATTCCAATTACCTTGTCTGGACGGTTTGTTGCTGCTGCAATTTCTGTTATTGAAATTGAAGATGTATTAGAAGCGAGAATACAATCTGGCTTGCATAGTTGGTCTAATTCTTGGAAAATTTCAATCTTTAGAGAGAGAATCTCAGGTACTGCCTCGATTACTAAATCACTATCTGAGCATACAGACCTATCAATTCCACTAGAGATTCTAGCCCTTGCAGCATCAGCATCTTGCTGAGTCATTCTTTTCTTTGAGACTAGTTTAGCCAATGATTTTTCAATACTGGAAATACCACGGTCAACGTATTCTTGTTTGATATCTAACATAGTGACATCAAAACCTGCACAAGCAGCAACTTGTGTGATTCCATTACCCATTTGCCCTGCGCCGAGAACTGCTATCTTCTGAATGCTCATGTCTTCAGCCAATGGCCATTGATTCTTCAATGCTCGCGAAGGGAAGTACAACGCTACCGCCGCAATATACTGGTACTAGAGGTAGCCCGACCCGGATTCGAACCGAGGTCGCCGGGATCAAAACCCGACATGATGGACCCCTACACTATCGGGCTATAGTTCGGCGGGGTCATCTTTACCTTTTGTTATTATCGGCCACACTACTTGCTTATTGAATTAATTCTTGTAAGTTAGAGTCGGGTATTTTCTTTCTCGCACTTTCAATGAATTCACTTGTATCCACACCTTGCTCAGTTCTATATATCATTGCCTGTAAAGCCATATCTAACTTATCAATTTGCTTTACGAACTTTGCTTCAGCTGTTTGACCAGCCTCGTATTCTTCAAACAAATGTAACCACTGTGGTGCTAATTTCTGCATTGCACTATGTTCATCTTTGGCCTTATTGGTGCAATCATCTAGCGGAGTTAAATCTCCAACT
>JAACCR010000108.1 GCA_009937205.1 Methanobacteriota archaeon
TCATCTGTCACCTTTTGACTCCACCCAGTAGCACTAGCACCAGAAAGTGTCATTGTGACATCGGTAACTAAAGCACCTTTTGGAAGATTGATTTGAGCACCAGTATCTGGGTTAGCACCTTGGTAGAGAGCAATATATTCTGTAGAACCATCACTAAACTCATAGACGTGGCGAGCAACTCCAGCAGCTTCTGCTTCATCTACAAAAACGTCCGTTAATGGACTCATTGGAGATAAAACAAGAATGGCGAATAATACAAACATTACGCCGCGACCGGGAGGGGATGTTGATGACATAAGACTCACGCTATCTCCCCACTACCTCTAGAGTCTTTGAAACATCCGCTTATAGGACACTGTCATATCTTTTAAAAAAATGATTCTAATCACCTCAATTGATGCTCAATTTACCTAAATTCCCGGTTTATTTTTATTTTACAGATGGTAATGTTGAAATCCTTCATAATGAGTTCTACTGACCTCTAAGATATAGTAGCGTTGGGTGGATTAGTTTTACTAGGCAATAAAAATCACATAGATTTTGAGTAAACTAGAGCGTATTATGCAGTTTGACGCGAATCATATCGAATTGGAGAAGAATCTCCTCTCACTCCATCATTCTCGTCATCGTGAACTTCGAACCAATCTACCATCCAATCCCCATCGGTGTCCCAATTCATTGGGTCGCTACCTTCAGCAATATGGTCATTATCTAAATCAAGATAATACCATCCCAATTCATGCTCACCTACATTTCTAACTGGAGATGTATTGGGTGATCCAATGTAATAGATATCCCATTGGTCGGTTCTATTTCCTGCCAGTATTACTTGGTCATCTGATGAATCTAGTAAGAGGTAATTTGTGTCTTTGTCATCTACCACGTATGCATATCTAATATCCGCACTATTTGATTGGTCCATCTTCAAATAATTACTTGTTGATTCATCAAATAATCCAATGTGAAGTAAAGCACCTCGCAATTGCCACCATTCTGTTACTGGGGTTCCTTGGTAAACCATACCGCTTAACCGAACTGCATTTGGACTAGTCAAATCTTTGTCAGATATCGCGAAGAATTCTTGGAAATTAGTATATGGTTCATAGTTACATCCGGCACCAGTACAATCCCAATTACCATCCATATCTGGGTCGAAATTTGCATCTACTGGATCTGTTGGATCCAAAGTGAACCAAGTAAATGCTAAATCAGGTCTTCCCAATGTTCCATTTGCACCTTGTTGAGAGAGTGGTAAACAGGACATAGTGGAAGTATCGCATACACCACCGGTTGCTGCATCTATCCAAATTACTTCAATCTGCATGAATGTGCTGTAATTATCATTATCTTCATTCCATCCCTTATCGTATTCATACCAGTCTGGTAACATATCACCATCACTGTCATTGTCACTTGGATTTGTACCATATTTGAACACTTCACGGCCATCTGAAAGATTAAAATCTTGGCTATGTGATGTAACGATACCATCCACAACCACAGTTGTGTAAGTAACACTATCCTCGTCGCTATCATTTTGGTCAGGGCGGGTTGAATTATCCCACTCCATCCAATTAGTAAATGGTAAATCTCCTATTCCAGGTTGAACAATTACCCCCGAAGGTGTGAATGCTCTTTGATCCCAATTACCTTGGTCTGCACGTGTGTCTAATGCTGTGCGGTTATACCACCCATCATTATCTCCATCATAATTGACGTCCCAAGGATTAACTGGATTACTTGCCCAATGATTTTGAGTACCTAATCCAGGCATTCCATATGTAGCATAGCAATATTCCCAGCCATCTGGAATCTCATCTCCATCAGAATCGGAGTGCGTAGGGTCCGATACACCGATTAGTGTACGGTTGAAATTATCAGAATCAATTGAATTTAATTTATCCATTCTGTCTGCACTTTCCTGACCCTTCTCTATGAAATCATTGTACAAGGCAAGTTGTGCTTGATATTGAGAATATCCTAACTCTTCCATGTAGGCATTTATTGCATCTTCACCGAAATCAATAATTCCAACATTAGCTGGAACTGAATCTCTGTTTAGGTACTTACCCCATGACCTTGACTCCCATTCTCTTAAATTTGAAAATCGCTCATCTATTGATATGTTTCCATCGCCATCACAATCAAAAGAATCATTATCAGAATCCAAAAATACATCACTGTCGATTAGAGGATTCATACTCCAACGGTTTTCTTCTAAATCCCATTGCGCAAACCAATATTCAAATCCGTCATACATTCCATCACCATCAGTATCAGGTAAAGTTGGGTCGGTTATTCCCATTAGCATTGAGATGAATGAATTTGGCGGTTCTCCTTGTTGCCAGTCATTGAAATCGTCAAGTAATCTCTTGCCCCTAGTTTCCTTTGTGATCAATATATTGAAGACTCTTTGAGCTTTTTCAGTTGGTTGTTGTTGGTCACCATCTAAGTGCATTAATGGCGCATCAAAGGGATGATCTCCCCCATTATCTGGATTTGAATTTACTAGATCAAACTCTTGTTTGTCAATTAAACCATCGCCATCACCATCGAAATTTCCATCTCCAGCAACAAGTGGATTCAACGTCCATGTTTGTGCTGAATTATTCCAAGAAGTGAATAGAAGTACCACACCATCTAGCATACCATCGCCATCGGTATCAACATTATTTGGATCTGCTGTTAATCCAGTCAAATTAATTTGATCTGAAGTGAGGAAACTTCCGAACGATTCCGGATTGAGAATATTTGGCCATTGTTGTAATGCAAAAGCGCTACCAACAGTAGTGACGAACCATTGAGGTGAGGTTCGGTTTTCATTTGTTTCCGAAAATTGCGGTGCAATCGAATTATATTCTTCCCAATTAGTCATCCCATCCTCGTCAGCATCTTGCCATCTATCTGCTGCATCTAGCGGGTTAAGAGTCCACTCGTCGGCCAATATATCCCAACGAGCATACCAGATCTCCCAGCCATCAGGCATTCCATCTGAATCTGAATCTGCACTAAGAGGGTCTGCTGCCCCAGATAGTTCTGAACTCTGTGTGGAAGTAATAGCACCACTTGCCCGTTCACCAAAGTTAGCCTCTGGAGTTCCATATTCATTGATATTTTGGAAGAGGTCGGTGGTTAGGCCTTCTGGGAGAATCACGCCATCTAAGGTTTGATTTCCATCAAACAAGTTATTGCGAACATGGAATTCTAACCAGTTAACAAACGCTTCATTTTGCTGTATGATTCCATCGTGATTGATGTCGAAACCATCTCCGTCGGGATTTTCTAGTATATCAGAAGAGTTTAACGGATTAATTCCGGTTCGCGAAGGATCCCATGTACAGGCACCCTTCGATTCCCAACCATCGGGTAAACTATCTCCATCGGAGTCGACATTGTTCGGGTCGGCAATAAACCACTGCTCAGCAGATTCTGAAGACTCTCCATGAGTTTCTAATAACAACCCTTCAATTGCTGCACCCCGTACTAAGGACCATTGATATTCACAAATATTTGCTAAACCGTCTCCATCTGCATCCCATTCAGCATCATCAGGACGCATTGGATCTAATGTCCAATTATTTCCTCCTGTATATGATGAACCAATCCATCGCCTGTGATTAATTTCCCAACCATCAGGCATCCCATCACCATCAGAATCCCAATTCATTGGGTCTGAGCCAGCGTCTGAACTTGTCAAACTAAGATAGGTTGCATTTGCACTTAATCCGGCTGAATCAGCACAAATATACTCACTTTGTACAGTGTAATGGCACCATAAATTACTTTGTTCGTAATAGTAGCCGAAATATTCGGCTCCAACTGGTACGCCATCGCCATCACTATCACCAACTCGTGGATTTGTAGAATTGTATCCATCTTCAGTTGTTTTGACATAACGGAATTCATCTAGATTGGTCCAAAGACGGTCTAAGAACCCATCTTGAGTAAGGTCTAATCCATCCCCATCAGTGTCTAAATGTGCATCCCAAGGGTCTGTTGGGTCAAGTCCATGAGCAATTTCCCAACCATCTGGCATACCATCATTGTCAGAATCATTTGCACCTGGATCAATCAATTCTAAATTGGCAAATTGTCCAGGGCTTGCTCCTGCGAAAATGGTATTATTCCCAGCAACATCCATGACGCTGATTGCAACAATCTCTCCAGGAATTCTTTCTTGATTTTGTAGTCCATAAATTGTGGAGTAATCTCCTGCAAGAGCCCAAACTCCCCAGGCACTACCAATCAGTATTTCATCCCCTGTAGGGTATATTGAATAGACATCATTTGTTTCTTTGACCGCAGTTCCGTCTATTCCAGGATGTTGATATTCACCGCTATGAGTAATAGTGTCAGCTAGAAGGTCAATCCGATGCAAGCCTGCCGGAGTTCCAAACCACAGAACCTGAGAATTGGATGAATCAGAACCATCAAGGACGATATCTCTTACTTCTGCTGGATTGCCAATAATTCCCAAAGGTAAACTCCGTAGTTCATCGACTATTGCAGATATCCCGGTTGATTCTGGTGTGTAAAAGAATCTCCATGTGGCTGGCGAGTCGTCCCTTGCTGAAGCGGTTTCAGAGACCAATAATCCTCTATCAGTCCCAATATAGAGAGTTAATTCCCCGCCGCCAGGAGAACCATGGGCGATTGACGATACGCTTGCATTCGCTTCAAATAATGCACTCTTGATACCATTTCCAAGTTCGTAAATAGTAATTATGTTTGCTTCACTATCAAGTTCTACCACATTACCTAGCCCAGCATCACCAAGGGCTAAGATTTGATGATTTTGCCCATTGATTTCCAAATGCTGTAAAGAGTTGACATGACCGATTTCTGCCCAATTCCATGATGATAATGGGGATAAGCCGCCATCCACTTGCATAGGTGCTATTACCAAACCAATTGATGTTGCAATCGCCATTGCATATGCCACGGAATCTTGCCGCAATATAATTGAATCATGTAATTCGACTCCCTGAGGCATCCATTGATCAGTGCTTGATTGTGCATCATAATCTAGAACGGTAACACCATACTTTGTGGTAACATACATTTGTTCACCATTACGGTCCAAATCAACAATATCATGGTGAATTATACTCATTTCACCTTCGGTTGCAGTGAACGTTAGAGGGAACTGTGATGAAGTTGATGCTTCAGCTCCGAGATATGCTGTTTTTAATCCAGGTGCGATCATATTACCATTATCAAAATGAATCAAGTATTCTTCAAAATTAGATAACTCTTCTCCGAGTTTAAGCGCAGTAAGTGTACGGCTAACGTCGGGTGAAGTCACTCCATCTCGGTTCAAATCCCAACCATCAGAATCAGGATCAAGAAGGGCGTCAGTTCTGTTCAATGGATCTAAACCAAAATGTGCTTCCCATCCATCTGGCATTCCATCGCCATAACTTGGGAATAGTCTCCGGATAGAAAATCCATCCCAGTGATAACGGTCTGAGTCTTCCAACAATGGGTCTGAACCTAGCCATAAATCTTCATCAACAACATTGGTAGCGTTTGTAGTACATGCTGATAAGAGGTTTTGGAATGTAGCATTGTCACCTGATGGCAAATAAGGCCAACTCTTCAACATAGAACCCTCTGGCAATGATGCAGAACACCAAAGCCCATCTAGTTCAGTGGTATAATTGGTAGGCGCTCCAAATCTATATTCTTCCGAAGAAGTGAACATCTCAGATAATGAAAGTACACCATCTCTATTAACGTCAAAGCCATCTTGATCAGGATCCTCAGAAAAGTCTGATGCATTTAGTGGATCAAATCTAAAACAGTCAAAACGAAGGTTGGCGAAATCAAAACCACCTATTCTCGCACACATATATGCTTCATAACCATCGGGCATTCCATCTCCATCTGTATCGGAAACGCGAGGATCAAGGTATTGCCTGTCCCCATCTTCATCAATCATGCCGGTGAGTCCGCGGGCAAAACCAGCCTCGGTACAATTTGCTGGATATGGCCAACAATATTCCTCGGTAGCATTTAGCCCATCATTATCGACATCGATTAATGCATCTGCAGCATTATCCTTATCCATACCTTGAATTATGATATCTCTCCCATCGATTGTACTCCAATTCATCCAATCTTCAAACAAATTTTCATGTACATCGGGAATGCCATCTTTATCAGTATCAGTTTCTGGTGGCTTTGCTCCTTCTGTATCGTCCGGATGAATACTGGAAACCGGAGAAACTGCCGGAAATTGTGACATAAATAGCAAACTTGCTATGACTGCCAATGTTGTGAGCAATGTTGTTTGACTGCGCCGCAATTTATTCACCTTGACAAAGCATGCGCTTCGCTAAACTGTCAATCTCAAAACACTACTTATGAGGGTGGTGGTGCACTGTTCGTACTTTACATCAAGGAATAGAGGTTATTTTGGACAAATAAACTAAGTCTTTGGGCATCATTTACACCTAATGGATATAGATTATTTATTCAATAAACACATCATCCTGATGAAGTTCAAGGGGTTTGTTGAAAGCCCGTACGCGTCCGCCTACGTTTGGTTGCAATGTCATTATCAATAACTCACTTAGGAACTGGTAGCCGTGGAAACTCCACACTACTGGAATCTGGTGGTGCAAAGGTACTCATTGACCAAGGGTTTAGTGGGGCTCAGTTAAAGAAAAGACTAGGCATTCTTGGAATCACTCCACAGGAAATTGATTGCATCGTCATTTCACACCACCATGGCGACCATGGCGGAGGTGCACGCGTTGCTCAGAACAAGTGGGATATACCGGTTATTGCCAATGAAAGAACGGTACAAGAACTCGGTTTGGACCCTATGAAAACCCAATATTTTGAATCGTTGGACATCGTAAAAGTTGGTGCTGATTTGTCAATATTAGCTGTTCCAGTTCCGCACGCTGGAGCAGACAATGTCGCGTTTGTAATCAGCCACGCTGAAGAGAGAGCCGCCATCATTACCGACCTCGGTTCTTGGACCGATGAATTAGTACAACATGTAAGGGGATGCGAGCACATTTCTGTTGAGGCAAACTATGACACTAACCGGCTGATGAACGGCCCATACCCCTACTCTTTGAAAGAGAGAATTAGTGGTAGAGGAGGTCACCTTTCCAATGATCAAACCGGTGCGTTTTTGGCTATGGTTTGCACTGATAAAACCAGGAGTATTACGCTGACACATTTGAGTGAAAGAAATAATCAACCACATCTTGCAGAATCTACTGTACTGTACCATATCGACGGGATTTTCGATGGAGATATTCATGTCTCTTCTCAAGACGGTCCTGAAATAACTCACTTCATCGGTAAAGATGCTCCGGAGAAAACCCAAATACTTGCTGAATTGAACCGATGAAAATCAACCTCCCATCAAAATATCACCCCCTATGGGGGGTGAAAGGGTCAAGTGCTAAATGTGGCCAGTGGCGTGGGCTGTTTGTGAAGTCGCTACCCGATGCTCGTATTCGCACTTCATCTCGCGATGATGAAAGTGCGGTCAGCGAAGTTCTTGGAGTAATTATGATGATGGCGATGGTCGTCACGATAATGGGTGGTGTGTGGGTTTTCCTAAACCCATATCTCGTAGATTTCCAAGACAATACAAATTGGAAATCGGCTGTTTCTATTGCAGATAGAATAGATGACAGGCTCGATGTTGCCGGTTCATCTCCAGCAGATACTGGCATTCGCAACACATATTCACTGAAATCAACAATTATAATGCCTGTTGAAAATATTGAGCAATGGTCTATATCAGCAGATTTAGTTAGTTCTGATCGGATTACGATAAGTCATATGAATTCTACTGCAATCTCAATCTTATCGGCTAATGAAACTGCTCGTAGTGTGACAATTGAAAATGAGTACACAAGTATTACGCATTCATTTCAAGCATCGCATGAAGCAGTCATTATCGATCATAATATAAGTCAGCAACATTGGCTACTAGTAACCGTATATGATGAAGAGAATTTCCCAATCCATAGACAATTTGAGATATATCTATCTGGATTATCAGTCACAACATCATTCGGTGAAGGTGAACACCAAATAGCGTTAATGAATAATGCAAGGACAACAAGATTCCCTAATGAAGCGTGGCAGGTAACACGTTTACCAAATATGGAAATTGATTCCTTGGCCAATGGAGAATATAGATTCTCAATCCTGCTAACCGATATCACATTGAACGGAAGTCTTGGCTCATCCAATACAATGGCAATTAACTTTGATTCATTAGGTGCCATGACTTTGTTTAGTGGAGATGCGTACAATGTGCGATTCGTTGTTAGCAATAATCTGCATGATGTCATTACCCCACAATACCATGATAGTTGGTTGACTGATTACAAAATAAATCGCGCTAGTGGAACTCTTGACACGTACAGCGGTTATGCTCCATACCAAAGGGCAAGTGGTTCAGATGGTTTTACAATTGAAACACAAGATGCAAAAATTAACTTTGAAGTAGACTTGCAAAGGATTGAGGTGAGTCGATGAAGTACAACTTGGTTAGAGATGAAGAGGCTGTTAGTGCTGCCGTGGCTACCGTCTTATTATTCGGTGGAGTATTGTCTATTATTGGGATGATGATGATTTCAATGATTCCAGTCATCGAAGAATTACAGGGTTCTGTTGAAAGACATGATATGTCATCTCAAATGACACTGTTGGCTAAACAAACTGCTGAATTAAGCGAAACTGGAATGCCAGGAGATTCAACCGAGGTTGAATTAATCCCTCTAGATGGAGACATTGTATGGGATAAAATGCGGGGAGGGATGTGGTATTCTGCTACTTGGTATGAAGAAAACACATTGCGAATGAGAGGAGCATTAGATTTTGATGACACCATTGAGATCCGCCATTCGGAAAGTGAAGTAAAATCAATTTGTATTGATGACCTTAGACTTGGGCCATTGAATCCCTACATTTATTCTATACCAAGTTGGGTAGATGAAGCACTATTTTCTGCCGCACCGGGTCTAGCTATTCCATTGGGTCCAATCGATATTGATATTTACCAAAATGGAATCAAGCAAGAACTCTCATTAGCACTTGATGAATCTCATTCCTTAGATTTGCGAGAGAGTGGAGAACTGACCTTGAAATCCTCACATCAATTATCACTTATATTCTCCAAAGGAGATGGCGGGGCAACTATTGTATCAGCCAATGATGCATCACCCGTAGACAAAACAGGGCGCTCTTGGTCAATTCCATTACCAGCAGGGCAATCGCAAATTCATATTATTAGTGATATTGCAAACCAAGTTAGGATTTCCGGTAATATTGAAACTACTACAAGTTACGCTCTACCTAGCGGTTCGTCTCGTGTAGCAGTTGCATCGACCCACACAATAGATTTGCAAACACCCGAGGTAATTCATGTTTCGACAAGTACCAATTCCCGTTTACTGTTACGTACCAATGTGGATGGGGGAATCGGAGCGACTTCATGGCCATCTAATAATGGCGCCTTGCTAGGACATGAATTCAACACGCCGGCGTTATCAGGTGAGTTAGCAATTACAAATCCCTCTTCAGATTCCGCCACCATTACTTGGAAAGGTGGTGGCACTTCAGTAGCAGGACAATCAACATCTTTTGTTTCATGGCCGCCAGCATCAATAGATGGTTCTCCAATAATAGATGCTAGTTCTGACATTTTTGTCTCATGGTATGCCTCCAATAGTACATCGATGCAACAAAATGTCAGTTCCATCACTTTACTTCCGGCACATGACACCGGTGCAAGTTCAGGAAACTCATACTTATACCATCAAGCAGAAAGTAGTATTCAGCATACATTATCAGCATCACTACAAGGAACCCAAACCAGTTACAACGCAACTATGACTGCTAATCAATCCGCATTACTAACAGTTGAATCACCAGTGACTACGATAATAACAACTGAAGGGACGAGCAAAATCATTGCAGATGGAAATCCAATTAGAGTCCATCATTTATCAGGAGATGATGGACTAATACAAGCAATGCATGATGGAGAACAGCGATGTGTAGCAGTTCATATTCAGGCCAGTGGATGGATTACAACCTCTTTGCCTTGGAAATCATTCTCTGGACGTTCAGAAGTTGATCTAGTCGCTGCTTGGAAGAGTGGTTTACATCCAGCTAGTCTGGCAATATCAGTATTAGGTGTTGAAGGAGCCAATTCGTATTCGACTATCGGTACTGCTTGGGCGTTCCATCTCTCAAGATTGACATATCAATTCTCCTCTTCTATTACCGGAATGGAAGTTGCATATAGTGGTGGAGCTGTTGTCACCAATCACCCAGAATTCAATGCATTCATAGTATCATCTCCTTCTGATAGAGGAGGACCCGGTCCACGTTTTGCCGCTACCATTCCATCATTACACCCAGCGGCAAATAGTATCAGTGGCGGTGGTACAATGACACTTGATATTGAATTAGAGCACCGTCAATCCTTAGCATCAACTATTGCCTATGAAATACGAAGGGGTTGGTCTTCACCTTATGGTGAAGCAATCGCAATAGAGTCAGCAGATGGCTTAGAATCTAGTGAGGATTGGACTATTTACCCCGGAAGAATTGATCTCTTATCAGACTATGTTGGCTGGGTACCAGACCCTAGTTACGGTACTTCGGAATCAATTTGGCACACAAATGGCGATGGAATTCAATTCACATTACAAATGTCATCTCTTACAGTTGATATCAGGGAGGAAATCTAATGAAAGAATTCCAACTTAGACGAGATGAACACGCTGCAGCCACTGAATTGGGCTATGTCTTTACTTTCCTATTAGGAGTCTTGTTGCTGACAATGTTTTCAGTATGGGCTTGGGATATTGAGACTGCAACGCGCAGTAGATGGAATGAAAATGCAATCGAAGCAAATATGGACGATATTGCTGCTGCAATTGAAAGAGCCGATGAAGCAAGTCGAATTGAAGGTGCATCATATGCTGAATCAGTTGAATGGAGACATTCTGAAGCGGATGAATCAAGATTTAAGTTAGTTCTAAATGATATTCAAATCTCATTGGTTGATGAAGGTGGTACATTGGATACAAGTGTATTAATTTCTGGAACGGGTAGTGGCTCTCACGAAGGTGAAATTTATCTCGGGGGAGCAGATAAAATCTGGGTAGTTCATGATAATGGAATTACTTCTATCCAACTCGATAGACCTCAGTCATAACGAGAATCATCTTGACATTACTGCTCGATGAACTTGTGCTTGCACTTCTCGCATTCTTGACTTCGCACCTAATTCCCTAAACACGGATAAAGCCCTTTGCAGATATTCCATTCTTCTTTGCTTATCAGGTGCTGCACCGCCAAGGCGGGACAGAAGTTCACCAATTTGCATTCGCAAGTCATTTGCTTCTGCCAAGACAAGGGCTTCACGATAATGTTCCATTGCTTCTTCAGTTCTACCTGCATCTTGCAATACTTCTCCGAGTAATGTGGTAATTTCTACTAATGAAATCAAATCTCCTGCATCTCCCATTGTATCCAAAGCGGATGAATAATGGTGCAATGCAACATCTGAATCACCTACTTTTGCATAGTAGCGGCCAAGAACTGCTTGGGCTCTTGCATGCAATTGAGCATCCTCACTACCAGCGGTCTTTTCGAATGCAGTGAGGGCGTGATCTCTAGCCCTATCAATTTCATCCAATTCCAAAAATGCTCTTGCTAAAATTAATTGACTACCAACCAATTCTTCAGAATCAGATTGCGAAAGAATCTTTTCAACTTCCCCATATGCCTCTAATGCCTTGACTTTGTCATTGCGCCTTCTTAACAAATATCCCATATTATTATACGAGCGAGCTGCACCTTTGGCATCATCTAATTCGATAAACTTAGTAAGCGCATCACGATGCATGGAAAGCGCATCATCTGAATTTCCTTGCTTCAAAGCAATATCTGCTAATGCAGATAAAACTTCAGCCTCAATAACCGTTGAGCCATCTGATTCTGCAAAAACCATTGTTTGTTGAAGAATCTCCTTTGCTTCCAAAAACCGCCCAAGTAGAACTAAAACTTCTCCTCTCAATTGGTATAATTTTGTCTTGATTACATTTGTCAAATTATCATCTGGAATTGATTCGATCAAGCCAAGAAGTTCCATGTGTCCTGTGTTGACAATTTCTCTTCCCTTATCCACGACTAAATCTGCCGCCTCTTCTCCACAATCACATTTTGTTAGATGGAAAATTAATTCAATTGATGAATCAGGTGTTGATTTTTGTGAACGATACCAGTCACAACATTTGTTGTGAACTTCTTTTCTAGTAGTTTCATCTAATGAGCGTAGTAAAAACTCACGAATCAAATCGTGTAAGTCATATGTTTCAGTATCAACATCACGGGCTAATCCTTGTTCAACCAATGAATCTAATTCATCTATATCCAATCCTTGCGCCGCCAATGCTTCTAATTTCACAGGCTCTCTGAAAATGGCAAGGCAAGTGAGTACTTGTTTTTGCTGTGAACTTAATTTAGAAAAAATCTCTACTGAAACATAGTTTTCCAGTGTTTCATGGAATGCTCCAGCACTTGCACCACGGTTAATCAATTCAAGAACTAAAGGATGGCCACGAGATAAACCGTGAATATGCAACCATTGTTCATCTTCAAGTGATTCAAAACTTGTTAATAGATTTCTTCCTGCTTCACTATCCAAACCATCAAGCGGTAGTACCAAACTTGCAATTCTTCCTTCAGCGTCTTTGGCTGGAACTACCGGCTTAAATGAACGTGAAAATATTACTAAACCAATTTCCTCTTCACTACCCAAAAGAGCGAGTGACATCGCTTGGAAAGTCTTGTGAAGTGTTGAATCTGCGATTTTATGGAAGTCCTCAATTACTATCAGCGCCGCAGTCCCCTCAAGCGCGTCACCTAGTAAACGAGCGGCCTCAGAAGGATTTGGAACTGGAGTTGCTGCAAGATAATCAGCGAAGTTAGGATCGCCGATATTCGCTAGCCAATCAGCAACAGATTCAAAGAATGAACGTGAACCTTCCCAATCCTGACAACGATGATACAAAAGATTCCTGCGATGCATGAACCTTTCAATCAATTTACTGGCAATGGTAGTCTTTCCAATACCTGCAATGCCTGGAATAAGCAAGGTTGTTGCTCTCGCATCTAGTAAACTGACCATGTTGTCAAGTTCTTTTTCTCTACCGTAAAAATGTCTCAATCTCGGTAAATCACCAAGAGCTGTTACCAATTGTTTTTCAACATGCTTTGAAAGATCCCTCTCTACTAATTCCTTTGAAAGCAATCTTGTGTCCAGCACCCCATTATCATCTAAGTATCGAATTAGGTCAACTGGCCTCATCGAGAATGGTAACTCTTGGTTAGCATTTCCAAGTGTAGTTGAAACGATATTCCCATCCTCTAAAATCGCTCTAAAGGAGAATTCTCTCAATCTTTTCCATGTGTCATCGGCTAGATTCATACCTGGCTCGGTGAGGAAGTATGCTTTGCGTTTCCGGGAAACACCCTTGACGTGGGCCTGCCTCTCCACTAATAGACATTGATCTTTGAGCCCTGCAATCGCACGTGGAACATTCGAACGAGCAATATAAACCGCATTTGCAATTCCCATTTGAGAAAGGGAGAAAGGAACTTCCACACTCCCTTTGTAATCCGAATAATCAAGCAAATGCAAGAGGATTCGTTCTTGCACGCCGGGTTTCTGAGTGCTATTCATATTAATCCATCCTGTACAAACCCTTTCAATAGTGTCGGTGCGATATGTCAGTCAAACTTCAACTCAAGGTTGATAATTTGGGTCTGCTACCCATTGGTTAGTTTCTGCATCCCACAACCATCCCGGGTGCTGAGATGCTTCCGCTGTTGCAACCTGTTGAACCTCTACTGGATCCGGAATCTCTGGAGTTAGTTTTGCCTTACCCCAAGCATATGGGTCTTCTGCGGTTTCACTAACTTGTTCTTCTGCTGATTCCTCTTCATCAAATTCTTCAAATTCAATAAAGAAGAATGCTCCTGCCGCTAGTATTGCGATTAGAGCAATAATTCCTAGAACTAAAATACCAACTCCACCAACTCCATCATCAGCGCTTGCAACCTTTAACGACCAAGATTGGTCTTTAGAATTTGAAGTATCTTGGAACACTTGCCCATCCATTTCAAAGATAATATTTCTTGAAGTTTCTGTGTTTAATTGATTCATTGAGATATGCATTTCCCAAGTGCCATCAGCTAGAACTCTTGTTGAGTTAACTCTTAATCCACCTTGTTGGATAAGTGCTTCAACTGTGCTACCAGGTAATCCTTGACCGCTGAACTTAGCTGGGTGGTCAAATGACAGAGATCCTCCTGAATCAACTCTTTCTACTGTGAATGAAACTGATTTCACTACGAAATTGATTTTGTGAGAGTATATCACTGAATCATGTATATCTCTTGCTTCAAACATTACTCCAACCAATGACCATTCAGTGACAGCACTACCGGATTGAACATATGGTGGATTGTATGTTGCAACTCCTTGCGCATCTAAATTGATGTAATACATGTAATCATCATCACCTAAATTAGACAAGTCATCATAAATATCAAACACCAATGCATCAGAAGCGCTCCCAATACCGTCTGGGTCGCTGAAGAATTGTGTCAAATCAATAACTGCACCAGAGCCACATCTATCGATGGAGGATGATTCTGCGTCACAGAAAATAGTCACTGTACTCGCCCATCCAGTATCATTGAATATTGGTGCTATGTTATTGAGGTCAGTAGGGTTGTCAATAACAATACGGTTTCTAACTTCTTGTGAATAATCTTCACCGTCATATGCACGGACGACTACTTCATATTGTTGATCGTGAATCAAATCTGAAGTATCCCATGTAGTAGACCATGCCCCATTAGGAGCGAAGGTGGTAACTGGGTTTGGACCATTATTTAATTCAAAACCGCTAGCCAAGTCAAAAATACTTATTTCAACTCTTGTAACTTGACCATCATTATCTCTTGCAACACCTTGAATCAAGGTCTCCTCGGATGCTCGGATACTGTCCATGTTTAGCGGTTCACTCAGTTGGACAATCGGTTCCTGATTATCGTTGTTGATTTGTAGAGTCCTCATTTCGGATGAGCACACACCTACCAGGTCAATACAGAAATCACTATCACTTGCCCAAATCTCAAAGACATATTCTCCCGATGGCAATTCATCAAATTGCCATTCATAGGACCATGTAGTAGAACCTGTTACGTCGAAATGAGAACGGTATGGTTCGCCTTGTGCATTTAGCGGCCCTGTTATGTCAAACCAAATACCTTGGATATCACTACCCCATGTCCCTGAGTATGGGTCAGAAGCAGTTCCAGAGAAAATCACTTTCCCGGAATCATGACTTGAGCCATCATTCGGAGTATCAACCAATATGATTGGAGCGACAAGATTTAACTTGTACTTTCTAACTTCAACTGGAGAATAATCAAGTCCATCATATGAACGTACACGGAAAGTAACATCGCCTTCACCTTCAGGGTGGGCTGATAAATCCCATGTAAAGGACCATGTGTTGAATGGATGGTTGGAGAGAGTAATCATATCACCTGCTCCAGAGGTATCTACTGCTGAATACCAATCATTTGAGCCAGGAGGTTGGACTTCGACCTTCTTAACCAACCCGAATTGTGATTCATATGCGATGATGTCCTTTGCATATGGACCTGCTAGTCCATCCCATGCAGATCCTGAAAGAACTGCGGTTGTTGCGAAGGAGAATCCATCAGCTTGTTCTAAAGTGACACTCGGTTTGATATTATCTAAGTTGATTACATCATCTATTGGCCCTGTGAGAACATAACTGAATTGCTTTGTTCCCTTTCCAAACATATATGCATTTACGCTGTAGAATGGCATTTCACGATTGCCATTTTCGCAATTGGATGAATCTGGAGAAGTTGTAGCATTATCATTGAAATCAGTAAATGTATCTCCATCATTATCATATCCATCAGCACATGAGTTTTCATCCATGTAAATTAGACTGCCGTCTGCATTGGTCTCACCTGGAATTACAACATTGGTCTCTCCGACTTGGTGATTCCAGTTTCGATCTAGCAGGAAGTCGCTAGGGAGTGAAACCTGAGGAGTGAAACCAAAGGCATCAGTTTCAAGCGTGTACAGTGGCAAACCAGTTGCATCGCTGATGACTACTGTGGCACCTGCAACATTGCTATTCTTAGCCTTGACTTGATATCTGACAAGTTCACCCTCTCTAACTTGCGCGTTCCAAGCAGAGTTTTGTGCTTGAGTGTGCACCTTACTAACATCAAAGTTTTGTAAATCAGCAAAGGAAAATACTGTCGAATTGTCAATTACTTCTAGTGCTAGTGGCATGAAGCGAGGAGGCAGTACCTTGGTTTGTGGTACTTGCAAACATTCATCTTGAACATATGGACATTCTGCACCTAACCATCTAATGCTAACAGGGTATAATTCTCCTGCACCAGGATCCGGAATAAACTCAGATTGAACTGTGACTCTTGATTCTGTAATATTGTAAATTTGAGATGCATTCGTCCAGGTATTACCGGAGAAATATCCAATGCTACCGAACTTGTTTCCATATCCATCATCATAGTGTGAGATATTGGCTGCAAAAGCACCCGCACTATCTGCGACATTGCGTTGAACGTTGACAATCGAACCCTTTGCCCGAATAATATCTCCTTGATTTCCAGAGATTGTATTATCATAAATTGTTGCTGATGACATAAAGATGTGTACTGCTGGACAAGGGAAATCTCCTCCATACATTGCCGCTGAGTTGCATATACCAGAATTATTTGTAATTATGTTATTTGCTAGATAAATTCGTGCAGCAGTAGGGGTTGGAACTTGCCATCCTTGATCTTTAAAGTGATATTCACCGACAAGTACTGGCTCTTTGGCAGTACCCTGAATCGTATTGTTTTCGGCGACTACATCTGATGTACCGTAAACCCATAGTCCGTTCCATCCACCAATCGGCCCGATAGTACTGCCATGTATTTCCACTGAAGAAGAACTGACTCCAATTCCTGAACCTTCTGCAGCACCTGAGATTACAATATCCGTTGCATGGACAATCGCATCAGCATATGCGGTAAGTCCTGCTCCTTCCTCGGTAGTAATTACTGTATTATCGATATAGAGAGTGTGTTCGATATCGCCAGTCTCTTTGTGAGAGTTTGTGTCAATTGCGTTACATTTTGTAGTTACAGTTGAATTTGAGAGATATCCTGATGATCCTTTCAAAAATAATCCATAAGTGTTATCTTTGATTTCCAAATCATCTAATCCGATATATGAATCTTCAACGTAAATTAATGAACGTCCTCCATCATCTTGACCACAATCTGGTTCAACTGTTCCAGTAAATACTGAATTCTCGATCTGGAAAGTCGCAAGAATACCTGCTCCTGCCCCATATGCACGTACTGCAGCAGCATCATACTCTCTTCCATCTATACCTAATGTGAAGGTGGAATCTTTTATTGTCGGTGCAGCGAAATCAACCGCTAAAATATTGGAAGTGTTGATGTCTTGGAAAGAAAGTCCAGTTACAGTAGTTGATGAACCATCAAAAACCAATGCTCCATATTGAACTGATGAAAGTGATTGAACATACATTGGATATCCATACGCATTTTCAAAGTGGGCATAATTAAGCGAGGTTAATGCTTGGTCAATGGTGCTCCTAATTATCATTCCAGAACCACATGCCGCATCTACATTGTTGAGGTATGTGGTGCTATTATCGTAGCATCGTCCGGCCTTGGTGTAATCGGAAGGAAGACTCCAAACAAAGCGGGCCGTGTTAGATGCTGAACCAGATGATGCACCACAAGAAGTATCACCGATACAGATCGCACCTGCTACATCAATAAAGTTACCAGGTGGTATATTGACTGTAGTTCCTGCATTAACAATTAATTTAGAACCTTCAGCAACAAGAATGTCACCATTTAGATTCACAGTTCCAGACCAGATTTCTTCTCCAGTAATAGTACCTGAAGTAGTTGCAGCTGATGCTGTTGGTAATGTGATTAACCCAGTAAAACTGGAGAGTAATAATAGCATTACCAATGATAGGCTCTTGTGTGATGATTGTATTGACAAATTGTCCACCTCGCAAACAGTGCCATTATCCACTCGAATATAACACTGCGCCTCAGTTATCTCAATTATAATATCAAATATCATTAATAATATCATAAAATCATGCTTAATAATATCATATATTAGTTAAAATATCAGTTAAATACGAAATTATTTGTTCTAAATGTGGCGCAGCACTTTAGTTTCCGCTAAACAGGAGTGAATATCGAATCTGTTAATTGAATCAACACTGCACCGAAGCAGATATTTCTTGAAGCCACAATTGAGATCTTAATTCTCCATATCCAAAATGATTATCATGCTGTGAAACTAAATCTGTTTGATGGGCAGAATTCATCAATGCCACTTTAACTGAATCAATACAAGAACCGTTGGAATCCTCTGTTGGTTTTAATTCTGGGTGTGCTTGTAGAATTAGTGCTAAAGCACCCGAAACAAATACCGTAGAAACCGAAGTGCCGCTACTGGAGTACCAATCACCATTGTCACCAGTGCTAATTACCATATGGCCAGGGGAAACAATTTCCGGTTTTAAATTAGGATTTTGACGGGGGTTATCCGTTTCAGTCATTTGGGAACCGCTAGATGAGTTCGACCAAATCTGACCACCCTTTGTAGTAGCACCGACTGTTATCACCCGTGCAACATTGGCAGGTGCCGAAACCATTCCATCATCCCCGTCCCCACCATCATTGCCTGCAGCGGCTACGACAAAGATTCCCGAGTCAACAGCCATCCTTGTTGCTGACACACTAGCTCCTTCACGCTCAGAATCCGTTTTTGGTTGCCCACCGAGAGA
>JAACCR010000109.1 GCA_009937205.1 Methanobacteriota archaeon
CAATTTTTCCAGAAGTTACGGAAGGATCTCAAGTTTCTACAACTATGACGTATTTATTTTGGGGTGTTCCGAACGATGTTACACCAACGTGGTTAGCCAGTAAATTGCATAATCAAATGATTGAACGAGCAAGTATTTCTGATAGAAAAGAATGTTTAAACTCAAACTGGCCAAAATTAGATTTTCCAGAGAGACCAGCGTTGATGGAACAACCATCGGCAACAGTCAATCTAGAAGTAAGCGATGAAGAATTAATTGAAATTAGCGAAAAGGGACTTTTAGCCTTAAATTTAGAAGAAATGAAAGCAATACAAGCCAATTATAGAAAACCTACAGTGCGTTCTGCAAGAAAGAAATTAGGTCTTCCAGAAAACGCTCCAACGGATGCAGAACTTGAGTGCCTTGCCCAAACATGGTCGGAACATTGCTGTCACAAAATATTTGCAGCCAACATCCATCATGTAGATCATGAGACCGGTGAAGATACTTACATAGATTCATTATTCAAAACTCATATTATGAAACCAACATTGGATATACAATCAGAAGTTGATTGGTTGCTGAGTATATTTCATGACAACTCAGGAGTAATTGCTTGGAATGATTCATGGAGCCTCTGTATCAAAGCAGAGACTCATAATTCTCCAAGTGCCCTAGACCCTTATGGAGGTGCAATGACAGGGATAGTAGGGGTAAATCGAGATATCTTGGGTACTGGGTTAGGTGCAAGACCAATAGCTAATACAGATGTATTTTGTTTCGGCCCACCAGATTATTCTGGTTACTTGCCTGAAGGCTTATTCCATCCTTCTAGGGTATTCCGAGGAGTACACGCTGGAGTACGAGCAGGCGGTAACGAGTCAGGGATTCCAACTGTAAATGGGGCAATTGTTTTTGATGAGAGATATTTAGGTAAACCATTAGTTTACTGCGGAACCGTTGGCATAATGCCTAGGAAACGACCCGATGGAAGACAGAGCCATGATACAACTCCCAAACCGGGCAATATCATTTACATGGTTGGTGGAAGAGTTGGTAGCGACGGAATCCACGGGGCAACATTTTCGAGTCTTGAATTGACAGAAGATAGCCCTTCCTCTGCAGTTCAGATAGGAGACCCAATCACTCAAAAGAAAATGATAGATATGGTTTTGGAAGCTAGAGACCTAGGATTAATACAGGTAATCACCGATAATGGTGCAGGCGGACTATCTAGTAGTGTAGGTGAATTAGCAGAATTAACTGGCGGTGCCGATTTAGATTTAGCAGCAGTGCCTTTGAAACAACCGGGATTGAGCAAATGGGAGATATTCGTTTCAGAATCTCAAGAGAGGATGACAATCGGCATCAACCCCGAAGACTGTGAAGCATTTGAAAAATTAGCAGGGTTACACGAAGTTGAAGCCACTGCAGTAGGCAAATTTACAGATTCAGGCGCGTTTGTTGTACGTTATGGTGCTGAAACAGTTGCTCATGTACCAATCTCGTTCTTACATGATGGCTGCCCTCAATTACAATTGGAATCAGAATGGCAAGAACCAAAACATCGTCCAATTATATTCCCATCCGCAGATGCAGTTGAGATGGGAAAAATCCTATCGAGATTGATGGCGAGGCCTAACGTTGCCAGTAAAGAATGGTGGGTAAGGTCATATGATCACGAAGTCATTGCCCAGTCAGTCATCAAACCATTTTGTGGAGTAAATCACGATGCTCCGGGAGATGCAGCGGTAATCGCGCCAATTCAAGGAAAAACACAAGGAGCGGTGATTTCAAACGGAATTGTTCCAAGATATTCAGACATTGATTCGTATGCTATGGCGGCAGCCAGTATAGATGAGGCGTTACGAAATGCAGTATGTGTAGGTGTAGATTTAGATTTAATCGCCGGCCTTGACAATTTTTGCTGGCCAGATCCTGTAGAATCCGCAAAAACACCCGATGGACGTTATAAATTAGCACAATTAGTTAGAGCAAACAGAGCATTAGATGAAGTATGTAGAGCGTATAACCTACCATGTATAAGTGGTAAAGATTCTATGAAAAATGATGCTACATTAGATGGTGAAAAAATCAGTGTTCCTCCCACGCTTTTATTCAGCTTAATTGGCAATCACTCAGATGTGAGAAAGGCGGTGTCCAGTGACTTCAAACAAGTTGGAGACATGATATATCTTGTCGGAGAAACTCACCAAGAG
>JAACCR010000110.1 GCA_009937205.1 Methanobacteriota archaeon
AGGTCCACCTAGCGCTCCACCCTCCGTTCCACCATCAGGACCGCCCGCATGTCCACCTAGCGCTCCACCATCCGGTCCACCATCAGGACCACCATCGAGTCCACCTAGTGCCCCTCCATCCGGTCCACCATCAGGACCACCATCGGGTCCACCTAGTTCCCCACCTTCTAGACCTAGTGATTTGTGAGGTGAGTAAATGAGCGACGGATATGTTATGGAATTGTGCGGCAATAAGGCTGCATACCAGATTGTACCTGAAGGAATCAAATCTATCGATCTGGAGAAGGTCGGTGCGGCAATCGAATCTTGTGGATATCAAGTTGGAATTCGCAATCGCTTATGTTGGACTTTTTCTGGGCCATGCGAATTAACATTATACCCTAGTGGAAAACTATTGGTAAAAACTGAAGATAAGAGTGTAGCTGCAGAAGTTGCACAACAGCACGTTGAAGAATGGGCTCACGTATAATGCTGGAGGCAAGGAATTTGATTCCATCTTCCATTATTGAGATACTTAGCGCTGGAGGAGTTGTTGCATATCCAACTTCTACTCAACCAGGACTAGCATCGCTGCCAACCCAACAAGGGTTGGATACACTTTTCGCATTGAAGCAAAGACCAGAACATATGCCAGTTAGTTTGGGAGTTGCTTCTATTGAACAGGCAAAACAATTTGTTGAATTCCCAGAATTAGCAGAAAAACTTCTCTCCGCTTTTGTTCAAGGCTCTATTACAGTAATATTGCCGGCAATACAAAAATTTGATCAAAGGATAGGCGGTGAAAATATTGCGATAAGAATATTGGCCCACCCCGTGGCAAGAAAACTCGTAAAAAGTGTTGGTGCTATTACCGCTACAAGCGCAAATCAAAGCGGAGAACTACCAGAAAAAGATAGTAAAAGCGCGGGACTGAGGCTTGGATTGCAGGAACAAGCAATTCTTTCTGGAATATGTGGAGGGGAAGTGCCTAGTACCATCATTCAGTTTAGTAGAGGTGAAAGTCAAAGTAATGAGTTTTCGGTAACTATTATGAGAGAGGGGGTAATACCTCGCGAAGACGTGATGTTATGGTTGACGAAAGTGAATTGAAATATTGGCGCGATGCTGGCCATGTTGCACGTCGAACATTGGAAGCAATGAAACTAGAACTTGAACCGGGTAAATCCTTTCATGAGATAATTGAAAGTGCTGAACGGTACATTCATCGCCATGGTGGAAAGCCCGCTTTCCCTGGAACAATTGCTACCAATGATTTAGCTGCCCATTTCACAACAAATCACTTAATTGACGAAGTTGAGGATTGGCAAGGTAGCATGATTCTCGAAAAAGGAGATCTTGTAAAAATCGATTATGGAGTTCATATCAAAGGACATATTGGCGATAATGCATTATCCTTTGAAATAGGAAATGGCAATAATCATACCGAACAAATCAAAGCTGCAAAAGAGGCACGCGATGCTGCAATTGAAGTAATGCACCCAGGAACTCCTTGGTGGAAAGTCGGTGCTGCTGCAGCACAACCCTCACTAGATGCAGGTTTTCAACCAATACGCAATTTATGTGGGCATCAATTGAAGCCATGGGAATTACATGCTGGTGTTTCTATTCCATCATATGCTTGTGGACCCGACAATAGGGGGTTCAAAGGAGAGGTTGAAGTTGGTTCCGTATATGCAGTTGAACCCTTCAATACCACTGGTAAAACAGGAATGATTGAAAATATTGGAGGGCGGGAGTCCTCAAATATATACAGAGTAACAGGTAATACTACTTCGAAGAAGGCAAGAGCAAAGGGGCAATTAAAACCTCTAGGGGCGCAAATGGCGCGTAACTTGGAAGAGCGGTATGGAACATTACCGTTCGCAGAGCGTTGGGCCTACCCAATGTTAGGAAAACCATTCCCTGAAGCAGATGAAGAAAGCCTTCAGAGTAAGTGGAATGCGTTGGTCAAGAAATTAATCTCGATACGATTTATAGAAACATACCACGCCCTAAGATGTATTGACGGGGGAACAATCGCTCAGTTTGAACACACAGTACATATTAATGATGGCGGCCCAGAAATACTCACTGTAGAGTAACACTATATTCCTTAATAGGGGAAGATTACCTAAACTTGATGGCCATGGACTTGATAATGGCGACTCTGGCATATCTGGCTAAAATCACCTTAACGGTTGCAATTATTGTATTGATTACTGAAACCTCAAACCGTAGTTTATTCCTGGCTTCTCTTTTTGCAAGTATTCCAATCGTGTCAATTCTAGCAATTCTTTGGATGCACAACGACGGCAAGTCTGGTGAAGATATCGCTATTTTTGCTGATGGAGTGCTTTTATTGATCATTCCATCACTAATTTGCTTCTTCCTGATATCTTATCTTTTACGAAACGGGTGAGACTTTTATCCAAGCCTTGGTATTGGAATCTTAGCCACAGTCATCGCTTATTTGGTTTTCATCAGAGTCATTGAACGGATGGGTTGGATCGCCACACAAACTTCCTAAAAATAACAAATACCAATCAATAGGTTGTATTAGATTTACTCAAACAATCATTTTGTGCATGTTTATTGCTTAAAAACGAATATAAACTGTGATGTTGTGGGGATTCATGAACAGGGCTGTTGAAGTTCTCGTTGAGTGCATCCCATCCCCTCCGCGTTTTAAATTCTCACCCTGTTCACTTCTAATTTAACAACTGCCTATAGGCTATATTTTTTACTAGTAAATACAATTCATGAATTTGATATATTTTCGATCCTATCCTTTAATCGGCTAGATTGGTTAATGATTTTATATACTCTTTAATGAAAATAAGCTTCATTTCTTTACAAATGGAATGCTCTAATTAGAATGGCGCGGCAAATCTCAAAAAATAACATTTCGGAAAAACCCCCAAAACAGCATGTTATGGCGTTTTCTTAGAATTAAGACTGCGGCGCGACTATATAGGATGATAAAGGTGGAAAGGATACTCCCGGCAACGGGTACGGAGGACAAAAATATGCAAAATGAAAACCGAAATGATGAAGCTGTAAGCCCGGTCATTGCTACCATTCTAATGGTCGCAATCACTGTGGTACTTGCTGGTGTACTGTATGTCTGGGCTGCAAGCCTAGCAGAAGGTAACACTGATGGAAACCTAGCACTGTACGCCTTTGGTGGCGAAGATGCAACAGGGTCCGTGACTGATGGAACTGGCGATGACCTAGTTCGAATTACAATGAGCCAAGGCGGCGACTTGAACT
>JAACCR010000111.1 GCA_009937205.1 Methanobacteriota archaeon
GACGAATGGAGATACTGCAATACAAACAATCCAAGTTCCATCTAGCAATCTATCAAAGGTATGATCAAGATAATCACCCCAACGAGTTACCATTCCATTCCTTCTTGCCAAAGGTCCATCTAGACCATCTAAAATAGTTGAAATTCCGATCAATAATGCACCTGCCAATAGCAAAGTTGCACCAAATTCATCTTTCGGTGCAAAAGCGATAGCGACGCCGCCTAGTAGCCCGATTGGTAAGGCGGCCCAAGTTAGTACAGAGGGATGAGTATCGCCTAAAAGATTGAATATAGGCTCAAAGAATTTCTCCCATTGAAGACGTAATTTCTCAAGTGCCATTCACTCCACCAAACTCTGCGAAGTTGCGGCAGGGGTTGAGGTTTGTGGCTGGATTATTTGTTTAGTATTCTTTTTCAAAGATTTTTTGAAATCCAATCTATTGCTTTAGAGGCATTTTCTTCGACGCTCAGTGAGGTACAGCCTTCTTCGACCCAGTCAAGTATTTCTTCAACTAATTGCTCGGGTGATTTTGCAGATGAATCAAGTTCTAAACACGGGGTTTCAATTTCAAATTCAAGCATCTCGGACCAAACTCCAGAAATCAGCTCCCATTCCACATTGGCAGCGACTTTTTCATCCCCATATTCACGTTGACTAAGCCTTGTTTCGATAATATTTGGATCACAACGCAATACTACAATCGCTTCCACCTCTAGCAGATGAGATAAATGTCCATCAACAAATATGATTCCAGCGTCTTCACATTGCCATTCATCTGCTAATTTATGAACATCTACTGGTGCAGAATTGTCATCGCCATCGATTTCTCCAAGACACTCATGTTGTTTGGCTAAATGTTCAACTGAATAAATCGTAAAACCATTTGTCTCTAGCAGTTCACAAATGCTGGTTTTACCAGTACCCGGGGTCCCGGTAATTGCGATGCACAAATCATCTGCCATGATGGGCCATCTAACTGAACCATTAAACATGAGCGCTACAATGTAGTGAACATAGAGGAGTTACTTCAGATGCAATACGGAGCCGCAACAGCGATTGTGCTAATCGTTACAGAGCCAGGAAGTGAAAATCATGTTATTGAAAAGTTACGTCAAGTAGAAGAGGTTACTGAATCACTAATATTGTTCGGAGAATATGATATATTCGTCAAATTACAATGTCCGGATTTTGGATTCTTATCAGAGATTGTGGTCAATGTAATCCGTAATATTGACGGGGTTGAAACAACAAAAACATTGACAGCTGCGCCTTTATTAGATTAAATCCCATTCTAATTGAACACTAGAGCAATAATTGGTTATTCGATGAAAATGGAGAAGCAATCATAGGGCAGGAAGTAAACGCCGTATTTGAGCATCATGTTCGGTATGAGTAATCCTGCACAAACTCTACTGCAGATTGAGCGGTATATCGAAGATGGTAGAATGGAAATGTCGGAAGTAATGGCATCTGAATTTACTAGTATGTTATTAGCCAACAAAAAAAGAGCTGTAGACTCTCAAGTTATGTTGGTAAAAGGACTCAGATTATACTGCGATGTTTTACTACAACGCAATAAGGCTAAAGAAGGAATTAGGATTATCAAAATACTACATAGAGAACGTAAAAAATTAATCCGTATTTTGAAAAAGAACGCACCTGAATTGATTTCAAAATTAACTCCACCTGCTGAAGACTATCGCAGAGAAGGGAACTTACATGCTGCGGCTGGTAAAAATGGCCCTGCGCAAAAAGCATATTACAAATGCCAAAAACTTGCCCCTAATCACATTGCTGCGGCTTATGAGGCCGTAGTTGCAATGGGGCCTGAAAAGAAGATGTTACAAGTTCTATTGAATTGTTGCGCCGCTTCTGAAATGGTAATTAAAAAAGATGGTTTATTCATATTGGAGCCTGAAAATAGCCCTGCTCAAGATGCAAAGAAACTTCTCGCAACTTTACAAGCATTGAGTGGAGTACATGCCTCACAACGATCTGCTGTCAAGAGTGAGTCTGAAAGACTAGAAAAAGAGATTACTGCTATTGAAAATGGTGAAGCAGTAGCCAATGCCAAATTACAATCAGCATTGGATGCATTGAAACCAAAACACGACTACTACGACTATGGTTGAAAAATAACGAGGGATGGATTTGAACCACCGGTCTCCGGGTTATGAGCCCGACGGGATATCCAGACTACCCCACCTCGTTAACCAAGCGGCAAAGTTCCCCTGCTTTCAATCCACCGACGCTGCAATCTAATACTAAATTTGCAATATTGCCAAATATAGATGGTAAAAGTGACTCTATCCAATCACTGGGTTCATCAACCAGTACCTCTCACATCAATACATGCGAAGTAGCCGGATAGTGCCGTTATTACTTTGTTTAGTGATGCTAAGCGC
>JAACCR010000112.1 GCA_009937205.1 Methanobacteriota archaeon
AATCGGGCCAATGCGGAATATGTTCTGGAGTATGTATCCTAAAATTGATGCGTGAATTCAACTTATTCACAAGGGGTCATGCTAAGCACCCATGTACACAATTACTGCGTTCACATGGGTTCGCAGTGGGCCATATTCAACCCTACCGTTAGATACGCACACGTATTCAAGGGTATAGTATCAAGCCTGGAATGTAGGATAATACTGCCTTGTATATGTCAATGCATCAGCAGCTGGATATCCTTGAGCGACTAAGCCATTGTAATAATCACGAGCAGGATCTGGTTGTACAACTGGTTGAGGTTGAGCAACTACTGCTGGCACTGCAGCAGCAACCGGTGCAACATACTGTTGTGCAACAGGCTGAGCACCCATATTAGGCATTGCAACCGCTTGAGTTGGCTGAGCACCCATATTAGGCATCTCTGGCATAGGCGAGCCTGCAGTCCAAGATTTGTCTTGGCCTTCTTCTGGCTTGCTTCTAAGCATTACAAATGCTACTACGCCGATAATGATGATTACTACAGCAATTCCACCAACAATAACAGTTGAGGATATTGAGGATGATGAACTTCCACCTTTAGATTCTTCTTTTATCCATCGAGTAGCATCATCAGGATAAGCATCTGCTCCCTCTTCAATAGTCCAACCTTCACTTGGGTTTGACCAACCATCACCATCTACATCCAAGCAGCCAATTCGGTCATTGGTTGAATTACCATAGATATTAGGGCAAGCATCTGCACCCATTTCAACAGTCCAATCTGCATCAGGATCAGAGAGGTAATCTCCATCTGAATCTGGACATCCGGAACGATCTGTTTCCGACATACCAAATACGTCAGGACAGTTGTCGCCCTTGGTTCCTTCTGCGTTATCACCAAATGTATCTGAATCTGAATCTGCCCATTGTGTTGGGTCATTGACGAAAATTACTGCATCTGCTCCTTGTGCTGGACTCCAATCAAAGTTAGGATCTGAACGTCCATCTCCATCTGAATCCAAGCAACCAAAGCGGTCTACAGTTGAATTTCCAAATTCAGAAGGACAAGCATCAGGCTCATTGCCATCTGCATTATCCCCATAGCCATCACCATCAGAATCGACCCATTGTGTAACTTCTTGTGGCAGGTCATCTATGGAATTAGCCCAGCCATCATCATCAGAATCCGGGCAACCAAGTAATCCGCCTTCGGTTGAAGTTCCTGAATTAGTTGGGCAGAAATCCTGTCCAATTGCATCAGCATGGTACTCACCAGGCCAAACCGGATTTCTTTCTGTCCAACTCATATTTGCCCAGTTGTCTCCATATCCATCTTCATCAAAATCAGACCACTGTGATGGTTCATTTGCGAATGCATCAGCACCATCTTCAGTTGTCCAGGATGCATCAGCATCTGAATATCCATCTTCATCTGCATCAAAGCATCCTAAGCGGTCTTCAGTTGATGTACCAGACATACTTGGGCAATCATCAGCATTCACACCTTGTGGATTATCTCCAAATTCATCTCCATCTGCATCAGCCCATTGAGAGATTTCAGTAGGGAATGCATCATCGACATCAGCCCAACCATCGGCATCCGTATCCAAACAAGCATTCTTTCCACCTAGTGTAGAGTTACCTGCTTGTGTAGGACAATCATCGAATGAGTCTGACCAGCCGTCACCATCTTGGTCAACACAGCCTTGTTCTCCAAGAGTAGAGTTTCCTGCTACAGTTGGACAATCATCCAATACATCGTCAACTGAGTCAGCATCGTCATCTAAATCTTCATCACTGTCACGACAGCCATCGCCATCTATATCTGTTGCTTGATCGGAAACCCAGGTAGGTCTAGGAGGATTATATCCTGTCCATGGACATAAGTCATTCACATCCTCAACGAGATCATTATCATCATCCAAGTCTTCATCACTGTCACGGCATCCATCATTATCCCAATCGGTTGAAGCGGATGGGTTGGTAGTATCTTGAGTGCTAGTCCAATTATATGCACCACCGCGGGCACAATTATCAGGGAAATTATCAGTCAAACCGTCATTATCATCATCTGAATCACATTCATCACCTTCACTATCAAAATCGGTATTTGCTTGTGTAGGGTTTGAATCGGAAGGACAATTGTCATTGATATCAGGAATACCATCATTATCCATGTCCTGCTTTGTTGCAGGATCAAATGCCCAAAGGAATACATCGTAACTTCCAGATGTAGTTACTGAAAATGTTCCCTTGGTTACTGTTCCTGAAAATCCACCTGCAACAGTAACTATATCTGACATATTGACACTAATTCCACTTGCGACTTCATCAGCTGAACTTCCAGAAGTATCCAACCATGCCCAAGCACCGGTGGAATCTACTCCGCCTATCAAAATCTCATTGTTTCCTACTGGCGACGCTGTATTGCTACCTGCACTGAAAGAACTGGTAATTGTTGCAGAAACAACAATTTCTCCAGTCGATAATAAAGCAACACCTGAGAACGAATCATTATTCGAACTTCCTCCAGAGGTAGCCCAACCATTACCGCTTGCTGAATCCATTATTAAGAAGGCATCTCTATTTCCTTGACTTGCAGAAAGTGACCATCCTTGACCTTGGAGAGTTCCACCAAATCCACCGACATAGTACATATTACCATTCATATCTTCTGTAATACCAGTGATAATTACGACCTCATTTGGCACACCATACCCAACTAATGTCACTATTGCTCCATTAGTATCGAGTTCCAAAAGAAACGAATCTGCAACTCCCACATTTGCATATAATTGTTGACCGAATGTAATTGCGTTTTGATTGAGTCCAGCCAAGATTATTTCACCGGTCATTGATGTATGTAAATCTAAGACACCTGTATTTCCACTAGCACCACTAACGACCCAAATTAATTGTCCATTATTGCCGTCATATTTTGCTACGTAAAGAGTTGGAGCAACTGCGTTGATAGTCGTTCCTCCAAAATCAGTATTACCATCAAATTGTCCAGCAATAATAATATCACCATTCATATCGAGTTCTACTGCATCTACAGAACTTGTATTGTTATTTGTTCCAGTTGTTGCGTGGGAATGAGCCCACATAAAGTTTCCAAAAGGATCTGTTTTTGCTAAGTAGCCATCACCTGCTTGACTAGTTACTGTTTGGATTCCAAATTGTACTGAGCCGCTAAAGAATCCTCCGATTGCAGCCTCACCACCCATTCCAGCACCTACATCAGAAACAAATGAATATCCATTTGAGTGATCTCCTGTAGTGACCCAATTCCAACTACCTGTATCTGAAACTGAAGCTAAGAAAAATTCACAATACCGACCGAGTATTTGAGCACAAGATGCGTGATATGGACTAGTAGGATTGATAGTTGATTGACCAAATGTTGCAGCATTACCAAATTCACCCGCAACAATATTACCGTCACCAAACCCTGCCATAACTGAAGCATATTCAAAACCAGTACCGCCTGCATCGGCTAAGAAATGATTTGCTGTTGCCCGACCAGAGACGGACAATCAATCGAGTTGTTCCAATTGTTCCGATTCTTCTTCAGCAACATTCTCATTATACAACAAGATTGGAGTAAGTACTGAAAATAATAGAATCACGATTATACTGCGGGCAATTACACTCTGAGAAAGACTGCGCATAGATATCGGGTTATACCAATAGACCATCAATCCTTGCATCAACAGTTTTGCCTTGCTTTCGCTAAATATATTGAAAGTAATTAGGCAAATATTGCTCATTCGATGTTGCCATCGAGTGTTAACAAATTGCTATCGCCTGCATCTACAACACATATAGTTGAAACAGAAAACGGCTTACCACAAGCGACACCAAGTTCACGGTTTACTTGTGTAGTTCGGAATTTGGTGACCTCAGGATGTGATGCATGAAGAGCATCAACATATTCAGTCGGGCAGTTTGCTGCAAGAATAATCAACTTTGCTTCACCGCGCGTACAAGCATCAATGGTTTGACGTTGTCCAAACAGTAGTTTTCCAGTTGTATTTGCATTTTTTAATTGTCGGCTTAGATCCATTATATTATTCCTCCATTCTCCACATTTGTTTCTCATGGGGTGGAAATTCATTCAGGGATGTAGAACAGTTCTACACTACCAGTACCAAGTGAAATTGGCTGACCTACAATAATGTTCTCTGCAACACCAGTCAGGTAATCCTTCTCACCGATAATACCCGCCTTGAGCAGGTGGTTAACAGTAACTTCGAACGCAGCACGAGCAAGTATACTATGCTTTGAACCAGATACACCATGGCGACCAATTGCACGAACTTCACCTTCTGAAGTCATTACATCTGCAACCATCAATAAGTGACGTACATCGACTTCAAGACGAGCACCGTCAAGTGTGCTTTGCAATTCGTTAATAATCGCTTGTCGAGCTGCCTCAATACCAAGATAATTGTAAACTTCAAGAATGTTGTTGGTATAGGTACGAGAGCGATCAATTGTTTCAAGTTCGCTTACACGCTGAAGGTTTGAACCGATTGTAGAAAGATAATACTCTCCTGTTTTATCATCCAATTGTACATTTGCACGAAGGACATTTGGAATACCCTTCAAACGCATATCTCTAATCTTCTCTTCTAATTGAAGGAGCATTGTATAGGATGGCGGGTTATCAGCAAGTTCTGCTAAATCTTCCGCACTATGAATTCCTGGAATTAATGTTAAAGTGGAAGGTTTCTTTTCCCTATCCGCTTGAACATAAAGCCTTGTAGCTCTTTCTAGTTTATCCTTAACTTCCAACTCAGTCATTCCCTTTTGCTTGAGCATGCCCTTGTTCAATTTCAAAACTAATCTCCTTTGAGCAACGTCTGTTTCAAGAGAAGCAATGTTTACAGTAGTAGTTACTTCAATACCAGCAGCTAATTTCTTCGCTTCTTCTGCAGAGTTCTTCTTATCTCCTGTTAAACGAATTGTCATTGTTGGTGTTTGTGGAACTTTTCGTGCGTCGACCACTTCAATAATACGTGGAAGACCCATTGTAACGTTAATTGTAGCAACTCCCGCATAGTGGAAAGTACGCAGAGTCATCTGAGTACCTGGTTCACCAATTGATTGCGCAGTAATAATACCTGCAGCTTCAAAGGGGTCAATACTAGCTCGCTCAAGTGCTTCAATAGAACCAGCAATAACCTTCTTTGCCTGTGGCTTAGTTAACTTTTTCATATCTCTATCATGAATTGCTTGGGTCAAGTCATGAATAATTCGGTCATTAAAACGATCACTACCTGCTGCTTTAATTGCAACTTCTAAGGCTTTGAAAACTGGGTCTTCGGACAATGTGTCTTCCAATGAAAGTAATTTTTTATCCTCTTCATAAGTTTCCAAATCAGCCGCTATCTTAATCGTAGAACGCTTCTTAGCCTTCTTCAGTTTGACATTTGTCACTGGACCAGTAGATTCGCTACCTTGATCTTGTCCTTTCTTGGTCGCACCAATAATGATTGCATGAATTGTATCACCGGTTTCAGAATCAGTTTCACAGATTTGAGCAATTTGTTGCGATGTCAAGATTTTGACATCGTCCCATTTCTTGTCATCCGCTAGAACGTGTGCATAGTTATCTGCAATACCCAAATCCATTAACTTCTTCTTGGTTGCACTCTTTACTACCATCAGTTCTCACCTCCATCATACTCAGATGCATCTTCCCATGCACCAAGATCATCTTCTGCTACTTCATGTTCAAAGGACTCTCTCTCAACGAGAGTTTTTCCTTCAGTTCCCAGTGCATCATCAACAATTACATCGATGTTGAACGCAGAGCCGTGAACACCTCTTGAAGGATCAATACCATCTTCACCATAGGAGAATTGAATAATACGATTTGCAGTATTACGAACAGAGAACATATTGTCACTGGTAACCTTCAAGTCATCCATTGCGTTAATCAAACGGCGTTGCATATATCCAGACTTAGATGTACGAACCGCTGTATCTACCAGAGATTCACGACCGGAAACAGAGAGCATGAAAAACTCAGTTGGCCTTAATCCACGCTTGAAAGAAGAATCGATGAAACCTCTTTCACTAGCACCTCGACCTCCACGTTGGAAGTGAGGAAGGACACGGTCTAGGTATCCACGCTCTAGACGCTTACCACGAACCTTTGCTTGACCGATAGAACCTGCCATCATTGTCAAGTTGTCCATAGAACCACGAGCACCAGAAATAGCCATGTTAACCGCAGCATTTGTAGAACCGGATTGATTTAACTCATCCTTTGCAATATCTCCAGCAGTTTGCTTACCTTCATCCAACATTACCATGATATTCTCTTCCAGAGTTTCACGTGTTGTACGACCAGGTCTGGTTTCGTAATGCTTTCCATCCTTACCAAACTTTTCAAGTTCTGCGTTGACTAATTGACGTGCATCTTAATTTGCTTGCTCAATACCAGTTAATGCCTCAGCACTCAAATCTTCATCGTCAATACCAGTTGTAAATCCAAGAGATGTACAAGCAGCAATTGTTAATCGAGTGAATTCGTCCAAGAATTTAGCACCTAATTCAGGTCCCTTTGTTTGAACAATTTGGTCCAGTAGACGTCCGTCTTCCGCACCGATAGCACGCTTATCCAGAGTTCCAGTAACATTTCCATCTTTGATTACAACATCGTCATTAGAACGGCTACGGAATCGAATATTGATGTCATCTGGAATAATCAACGAAATGAGATCTGTTCCACGGAAAGCATCATTACCATTTTCATCCTTAACAATTTCAGGTAGTTCTCCTGTCCAATCAATATTACCGAGCATCTCAAGTCCATGCTTAAAGGAAATCAAAGTTCCTGGGCGTGTCAATAGATAAGCACCGGAAATGTGATCGTGTATTCCACCGATAACAGCTCCACCATAACGAGGTGTTAGGATGTGCTCTTGTACTCTCATCAAAATATTAGCTTCTGCACGAGCCTCTTCAGATTGGATAATATGTAAGTTCATTTCGTCACCATCAAAATCAGCGTTATATGGTGTACAAACCGCTAAGTTGAAACGGAAAGTATGACCTTCCATTACACGAACTTCGTGTACCATCATAGACATTCTGTGAAGTGAAGGTTGACGGTTGAAAATTACCACATCGCCATCAACTAAGTGACGTTCAACCAAAAGACCAGGCTTAGGGTTACCATTTCTATCAACGGTTGACAAACGATCTTCAACAAATGTTCGGTCTCCCCATTCATCTTCAGGACTTCCACAGTGTGGACAAGAAATGCTTAGGGTCTCTGGAATCGGTTCAGGATGTACCTTATCCGATTGTGCTAATTCCCACTTCCATCGGTTGTGAAGAACTGCACGTGGGTCATCTTCTTCAAGAGGATATCCATCAATATCTTCGCCACGAAGGTTTGCGATAGTTGCTTCATCATCAACCACATATTTTTCTTCAGCGATTTCACCATCGATTCCAAGAGAGGTTTCCTTGCGGATTACTAGACCTGGAAGGAAATTAGGTGCATGAAGTACAGAATGGAGGTCAGGGCGCAGGGTGTTTTCTGCACCGCTCTCACGGCATTCTGGATTTCCACAGCGGTATCCTGCATTGATTAGGCGGCTGCGTTGATTGATACGAACACGGCGACCATCACCACGAATAATGTAGTTAACACCAGGATGTACATCAGGACCACGAAGAATCATATGTCGCATTTGTTCCTTGTTTCTTGAAGTTACGCGGATTGGAACTGTTAATTCCTTAGCAGTTACTAATGGGACACCAACTTCGTTAACACTGAGGTATGGGTCTGGTGAAATTACTGAACGTGCACAGAAGTTAACACGCTTACCGGATAGGTTAGAACGGAATCGTCCTTCCTTACCCTTCAAACGCTGTGTTAGAGTCTTCAATGTACGACCTGAACGATGACGTGCAGGAGGAATACCCGCTGTTTGGTTATCGAAATAGGTTGTAATATGGTATTGTAGAAGTTCCCACAAATCCTCAACGATCAGTTGCGGAGCACCAGTATCACGGTTCTCTCTTAGACGCTGATTGATTCTCAGTACATCGACTAACTTGTGCGTTAAATCGTCTTCTGAACGGTCACCACTATCCAAAGTAATGGATGGGCGAACGGTAATCGGAGGAACTGGTAGAGCCTTGAGAACTATCCATTCAGGACGGTTTAGCTTGTCCATACCAATGAAAATTAGGTGCTCGGAAGGAATACCACGAAGCCATTCTCTGACATCTCTTGGGTTGAGTTTCCTCTCAGTTTCCTTACCAGTACCTGCATTGTCAATTCTCTCTTTGAAAGTTGTTGGCTTGTCAAGCATAATCTTGCCTTGTAAGTCATCACAATGCATGCATTGCTTTCTCTTTACACCAGAAGTTACCTTCTCAACTTCCTTGATAATCTTTGTAAATTCAGTTGAACCAACACCGTGCTTGGTGATAATATCACGAATTCGGTTGCGGTAATAATCTTGCTCAGAATGCTCTACGTTGGTTGGAGATGTTCCTGCTTCATCGTGCAGTAAAATCTTGTTACAATTGTTACATGTAGACTTCAAAGCGGTCTTGATCAAGTTCACGAAACCAATGTGAATAACTGGTAATTCTAGTTGAATGTGTCCAAAGTGACCAGGTGATTCATCATACTTACAGTTGTCAGTTGGACAAAGTAATCCTGGTTCAATTACACCCATGTGTGGGTCCATCAAACCTTGTTTGTATGCGTGTCCATCATCCTTGTATGTATCAGCAGTTTTGACCTCAACAGAAGACATCTTGCGTATTTCATTCGGGTCCATTAGTCCGAAGCGAATCAATGAGATTCGCTTAGGTATCATTATACTATTTTGGCTCATCTTTGGTCCTCCAGTTCGAGACGCATGGCCACACCTAAACTCTTCATTTCGTCTAGTAGCAGCTTGAATGCATATGATGTTTGTACTTTGTAAACTTCAGCTCCATCACCATGTATAGGACTGACGTATGTTCTACGTTTTGGATCGTACCAAGCGATGTGACCGGATTCGGCACATACATACATCTCAATACCATCTGATTCATCGAGGAGACGGTCTTTGATAACCATTGAAGCACCATGTGCAATCAAACAATCACGTTCCATCTCACCAAATCGCAGACCTCCTTGACGAGCACGACCTTCGGTCGGCTGACGTGTTAGAATCTGAACACGGCCACGAGAACGTGCGTGTATCTTGGAAGATACAAGGTGGTGAAGGCGTTGGTAGAAAATACAACCTACGAAGATATCTGCAGGGTATTCTTCTCCAGTTTCTCCATTGATCATCAATTCACGGCCGGTGTGATTTAGGCCATTACGGACTAATCCATCACGTAGGCTGGACTCTTTTTCTCCACGGAAAGCTGTACCGTCAACACGGCGACCTTCCATAGCACCAACCTTGCCACCAATCATTTCCAATACGTGAGCAACTGTCATTCTTGATGGAATAGCGTGCGGATTTATGATTAGATCAGGAACTACACCATCAACTGTGAATGGCATGTCTTCAGTTTCTACAAGGCGACCAATAACTCCCTTCTGCCCGTGACGACTTGCAAACTTGTCACCAACTTCAGGAATCTTTTGGCTACGAACCATTACACGAACCAGACGACCAGAGTCGAGAGATTCTGTAACATATACATTGTCAACCCAACCTTTCTCGCCATGACGAACTAGCATAGATGATTCTCTGCGCTCTTGAGCGGTAAGGAATGCGCCACCAGTTGATTCTTCTAAGAATCGAGGAGGGCTGGTCTTACCAACGAGAACATCGCCACCTGTTAATTCAATTTCAGGTATAGGCAAACCATCATCTTCTAGATGATTATATGCATCAGGAGACTTCATTCCCTTTACTTCTTGCAAAGATGAACCTGGCTTCTCGATTAATTCTTCTTGACCACCTGGGAACCTTCTTCGCTCAGCATTGTAAGTTCTGTTAAATGTTGAACGTCCTAGGGCACGGTCTACAGAACCCTTGTTCATGATAACAGCGTCTTGCATGTTGTATCCATGAAGAGACATAATCGCAACAATATAGTTTTGACCACCTGGACGGTCGTCGAAATTTGTTGTTGTCATTGCACGTGTACGTGTAATTGAACGATGGGGGTAGTGCAGAATATGCGCACGTGTGTCTGGACGTAGACGGTAGTTAGAGCTAGGAAGTCCCAGAGATTGCTTAACCATTGCAGTTCCACCAGTAACACGAGGTGTTGAGTTGTGTTCTGGATAAGGAATCAATGAAGCACATACTCCATGAATCAATTGTGGATCAATTTCAACGTGAGTATGTTCCTCAGTATACAACAATGGTACATTCAAAGTTGCTTCTTCCCATGAACCGTTTGGCATGCGAACACGAGCGAGTAATTCTGCTTCGGTAGAACCAGGAAGTCCGAGATTAATCCACTTGATTTCTTCATTAGTCACCAATCTACCCTTTAGTGGGCCATCTTCAACCATTTCTGGAGTGATAAATGGGCGAGGTGCAATATACAAATCCTCTTCTTCTTCTGCGTCAACCCATTCAACGATACCTTCGTTAACCAATTCCTTGAATGACATCTTACCTGTGCGGAGAGATTCCAAGTGGTCGTTGGTTAAACGAGGTGTACCATCGTATAGAATTAACAGAGGTCTTAGAATACGGCCTTTGTCAGTATTGATGAAAATATCATTATTCGCTTTATCGAATCTAATGGATACTTCTGCTGGAATAACACCACGACGACGAGCTGATTTGAAGTGCCTAACTAAGTTTGCACCGCGCTTATGAACACCATAAATGTCACCATTTACGTGAATCCGGTCACCGCTGGTCCAATCATCAGGTTGAACAACATCTAGTTCATCAAGACGCTCACGCACCTCGGTCTCATCAATATTTTCGGAGATATCAATCATTTGAGCTGCGTTCTTTACCAAACCACAGTTTTGACCTTCTGGTGTCTCATTTGGACATAGACGGCCCCACTGTGTTGGGTGCAGGTCACGTGCTTCGAAGTGAGGTTGGCTGCGAACTAGTGGAGAAGTTACACGGCGCATGTGAGATAGTGCTGCTAGGTATGTTGTACGGTCTAGAAGTTGTGAAACACCAGAACGACCACCGACCCAGTTTCCTGTAGCCAATGCGTGCATGATCTTTGAAGTTAGAACATCTGGACGAAGGCAAGATGTGATCTTTAATTCTCGCTTGCGGTTGTGATGACGCTCAAGTTGATACTTTAAGTCACGAGCAAGTTGCCCAGATGAGACACGGAATAGATCTTCAATCAAGTCACCTGCAAGACGAACACGCTTGTTTGCATAGTGGTCCTTGTCGTTTGGTTCACGGTCGGTCATTGCCATTTCTAACACTTGACGGACGATTCTTCCAAGGAAGATAGCCTTCTTCTTACGATCCTCTGTTTGGTCACCCAAGTGAGGAAGAAGTTCTCTATCCAATAATTGGTTAACACGTGCCTCTCGATATTCGCGTTGTTGACCTGCAGCGAATTTCTTCTGAAGCCATTCATGTGATTCCAAGGTATTGTTGACCGCATACTCTTCGTTGTCGTTTACTTCGTTGATATTTGCAACTATATACTTGAAAGTCTCTGTTGGTCCTGCGATAGCTTGGAACACTTCTTGGTCATTTTCAATTCCAAGTGCGCGCATTAGCATTACTACAGGAATTGGTGTTGTTCCTACTGTACTAATCTTAACCATCAACATTCCATCACGGCGCTTTTCAACAGTCAATGGCTTTCTCATACCATCTTTCTGTGAGAAAATCTTAGCAACTTCAGTCTTCTTTACCGAACGCTTATTGATTTCAACTGTAACTCTGTTAGGTGCTAAGTCTTCCATTGAGATTAGAACACGTTCTGTTCCGTTGATAATGAAATAGCCACCAGGGTCTAGAGGGTCTTCTCCCTTCTTGCGCAACAAGTCCTTCCACAAGTCAGCATCTTCGCTAGAAGTTGTAGGGTCGAGAACTCGATCATTGATGATGTGCTCTGGATGTAGATTACATCTGCGAGAACGAATCATGATAGGCATGCTTCCAACTTGAACACTCTCTTCAAGAGGAGATGGTATCCCACTGCGGTATATTTGGAAATCGATTGAAACAGGAGACATGTATGTCAACTTTCTCAAACGGCATTCCATTGGAGTTGATTCCATATTTGCACCATTTGCTTCACGGATTGTTGGTTTTCCAAGTTTAATGTCTTTCAGACGAATTACTATTTCTTGGTCAACTACGTCAAGTTTGATGTATCCACCTTCATCATCAACGATTTCCTCGTCGGTTCCGACACGGATATTACGGATGATTTTCTCCATACGTGATATTGTGCTGTCT
>JAACCR010000113.1 GCA_009937205.1 Methanobacteriota archaeon
AAACTATCAAGGAATACTCAATCTACAATGGGTGAGTCACTATGCGAATCAATATCAGGTGGTGTTGCGTTTCATCATGCAGGGTTAACGCATACTCAAAGAAAAGAAGTTGAATCAGCATTCAAGAAAGGATTGTTAGTTGCTTTGACAGCGACACCGACTCTTGCAGCAGGAGTGAATTTACCAGCGAGAAGGGTACTAGTTAGAGATATCAAACGTTGGGACGATGGAATGAGCCGGCCTCTTCCGGTAATGGAAATGCGGCAAATGCTCGGACGTGCTGGAAGGCCAAGATACGATGATTTTGGAGAAGCATGGATTCTCTGTAAAGGGACAGATGGTTGGGAATTAGCAGATGAAGTCAGTGATAAATACTTCTTTGGCCCGATTGAAGACATTACTTCTAAACTAGCCAGTGAACCGGCGATGAGAATGCATTTATTGTCGATGATTACATCGGGTGGAATGCAGCATCGCTCGTCAATTTTTGATTTTTTTAAGGCGACTTTCCTAGGTCATTGTATCTCATCCAGGGTACTTGAAGAACGCCTCGATAAGATGTTAAAATGGCTTATCGATGAGCGATTTATAAGAAGGGATGGAATTGATGAACATTTCTCTGTGAGCCATGATATCAAGCAACAATCCGATGAGAGTTCTGATTCAGAAACAGAAATGCCAGCGTGGGCAAAAATAGCCGATTCAACGGGAGGAGTTGAATTCAAATTTGAAACAGAAAGTTATTCTGAACAATCGTATGTGAATAGAAGTTCAGCACACACTGGTGCGACTCTTGGTTTTTCCAATGCTGCTGATTTGAGAAGTGTGGGGGGATGGAAAGCAGAAAACTCCACTGATGATTTAGCGATGAAATATGAAGCGACGATAATGGGGGAACGAGTCACTCAATTCTATTTGGACCCACTCTCAGCATCTATTCTAAGGCATGGATTAAGGAGAGCAATACGTCGTTTAGTAAGAGATAATGCCCCCGTTACTGATTTTGGTTTATTGCATCTTGCAACTGCAACTCCAGACTTTTCTTCACTATGGGCTAAGACAAAGGATATGGCCCAAGGCTCGCCGCTATGGGTCAAAACAAATTCTGTTCAAGATGAATTATTGCATGACTCATCATATGAAGAGAGATTACTTGGTTATGTAAAATCTTCATGGATGCTGGAGATGTGGATGGATGAGAATACGCTAAGAGAAATAGAATCAACATTAGAAGTAACTCCGGGTGATGTAAATTATCGAGTTGATATCATCAGTTGGCTAATGTCAGGTGCTCAAGCAATTCTAATGGCAGATGATGTATTTTCCGAAGAACATATGGAGCACATTTCAAAACTATCTACTCAAATTGATGTCATCAAACAAAGGGTTAGGCATGGTTGTAAGAAGGATCTACTGCAATTGGTAAATCTCCGTTCAATTGGTAGGAGAAGGGCCAGAGAACTCGCAGCTTTGGGATATAGGAGCGTCAAAAGTTTAGCAGCTATGAATCAGAAAGAGATTTCAACTCTATCCAGTAAGCGTGGCTGGGGGCCAAAAATCGTTGATAATTTGCTTATTGAAGTCGGCAAATACATCAAACGTGAAAATGCTGATAAAGGCAATTTAAACTTTTCAAAGTCTGATAAGAACCTCAATTCCAAACAATTACGAGATGATGATGTTCCACTAGATGGCGAGAATTAAGCGGTTGATTGAAAATAGAAGCGCCCCTGCCTTGTAACGATGACAATGCCTAAGTTTCCTTGCATTGCATGGCGAAGTGACAAACCTGTTAGTTCAAAACACTTGATTGGTAAGTTCCTTGAAAACAGATCAGATGAAAGATGGATGCTGGTAGCACAACATGCAGTTCAATTTGAGCAGCAACTTTGGACCGCTTGGAATTGCTGTGAAAGGAATTTTGCCAATGGCAACCAACTCGCTAGAGGGAGGGATGCAGAATTCTTGCGATATATTGCCGGAACGCATCACGTTAGTGAGGCATTTTCTAGGGCTGGAATTCAAGATGGAGTTACAGCAGGGTGGATCTTATATTTACCAAAACCGATATTGCAACAACAAGGGGTTGCAGGCTTGCAGCCTTCAGGTTGTGATGAGATTCTTTCTAGTCAATTTGAGTCCGATTGCCGCGAATTACTTTCAAACCTCGGATTACAATATGCCGACGAGGTGCCAACAGTCTCTTCCGAAGCGGCCAAAAAATTAGGATTGGTAACCGAAGGGATTGCTCAGGAAAATCTTCAACAAGGTTTAGTGGGGCATATTTTGTCCGCTGATTTTTCTGCATAATCGTCATTTTAGGACAAATAAGTTCTAATCTTTCAATAAGAGAGTTCAAGCACTGTGGGCCTTTACCCAAATCTATGGTGATGAGTTCTAGTCCATCAAACTCTGAAATTACAACAGGCCGTTATTTAGACCAAAGAAAGATTGGTAATGCCCTACAACAGGCTGTTGATTTCGGTGCAAGTTATGCAGAAGTAAGATTGGTTGCAGAGACTGGTTCAAGTGTAAATCTAAGAGATGGAATCTTGGAAAATGCGATTCCAGGTCAAGAAGTAGGCGTAACTCTTAGAATTCTTGCAGATGGTGCATGGGGAGTTCATTCAACTACTGATATAGCATCATTACCTGAGCAAATTGAATCTACTGTTCGATTGGCAAAGGCGGTTGCAAAGCGTAGGTCAAGTTCTGACAAACCAGTACAGTTGGCCGAAGTACCAATTTTTCAAGATGAAATTCACTGGCGTCCGAAAAAGGATATTAGAAATACAGACCTTTCAACTAAAATAGATATGTTGAAGAATATTGCTGATAGTGCAAGTGATCACGAAAAAGTAGTTTCAACCACATGTGGTTGGTCCGATGAGCATATCCATACCGAACTATTGACCAGTGAGGGAATGGATAGAGTGTGGTCTTTCCAACGCTCATTGGTAAGAGGTATGGTTACAGCAAGAGATGATAACGAAGTAGTTTCCTATAGAACAAGATATGGAGGGGAAGGTGGATTAGAATTAATCGAATCTTGCGACTTGGGTCAACTCGGTAATGATGCAATGGTTGCAGCACTAAGATTGTTGAAAGCAAAACGTGCGCCTTCAGGAAAAATGCCACTAATTGCAGACCGTGATCTTACTGGCGTATACATTCACGAAGCACTTGGTCATCCATGTGAAGCAGATTTAGTAGCAGCAGGAGACTCTTGCCTGGACGGTAAATTAGGTCAGAAGATTGGGTCAGATATTGTTACAGTTGTAGATGATCCAACTATCAGAGGTGGATATGGTGCTTATCCAATAGACGACGAGGGAGTCGATACTAGAGCAAAGCGATTGATTACTAATGGTGTTCTAACCGAATATCTCAACCATAGGGAAACAGCGGCACATTTCGATATACAACCAAACGGAGGTGCACGTGCCCAAGATGGCTTACATCATCCACTTGTCAGAATGTCAAATACCATGATAATGGGCGGTGATCATAACAACATCGATGATTTGATGGAAGATATTGATTATGGGATATATGCCTGTGGTTCTCGCGGCGGCCAGGTTGATACCGGAAAGGGTTCATTCCAATTCGCAGCACAGGAAGCGTGGCTAATCGAAAACGGTGAACTGACAACGCCTTTGAAAGATGTTAGCGTTAGTGGTTTGACATTAGAAATTTTACAAAATGTAAACGGATTAACTAGGGATGCAAAGTTAGCAGCTCCTGGTTTCTGCGGTAAAGGGCAAACAGTTCCGGTTGGAGATGGTGGCCCAATAATGCGTATTAGCGAGGCTTTGGTGGGATAAATGCTACCGGATGATGCTGTAGCGCGTATCGTTGAAGGTGCGCAATCAATTGGCAAGATATGTCAATCCAAAGGAATCGGTGAGTGGGAAGTTGTCGCATTTCAATCATATGGTCATGAATTAGATATTGAAGCGGGTAAGATAACACTCGCAGCCGGAGGAGGAGACGGTGGATACGGCGTACGAGTATTGGATGGTGGGCGTTTTGGATATGCCCATTTAGTAGATGTTTCAGGTGCTGAGCATGCCGTTTCTCAAGCGATTTCTATCGCAAAGGTTTCACCTTAAGTGCAAGGTTTTTGTCTTCCAGAAAATCAAAAATCTACCGATGTATTAGGTCGCTGTGATAGTAAGATTCTAGATGTGAGTCCAGAAGATCTATTAGAGCAAGCAGATTCAATCTTAAGTGAAGTTTCTTCATTGGACTCAAGAGCAGTCGTAACTGGCGGTGGTGTCGGTGTTTCAGCTACAGCGGGAGCTCTTGTAACTAGCCAAGGTATTTTATCCAGTGGGATTACAACTTCACATGGAGCAGGAGTTCAAGTTAGTATAGATGAGAATGATGAATTAACCAGTGCTTGGGAAAGCAGTTCGAGCCGCCAATTACTAAAATCAATTCCAGATTGCATTGAATCTTCGGTTCATTGGGCTCAGTGTACCAGAGGGCCGATAGAAGTTGATTCACAAGCAGTTGATTGTCCGGTGATGATGACTAGTGAAGGTTTCTCACCATTGTTTTCTGTTTGTATCCCAGCAGCAGTCAAAGGTGAGAAATTGGCAAGAAAAGAATCCTTTTGGTCTGGTAATGAAGGAAAAATGGTCCTTGCTAACGACTTGACACTAATCGATGATGGCTTGATGGAAGGTGGGATGGGTAGTTCAAGCCTAGATGGAGAAGGAGTTCCTAGACAGACTCAGGTATTGGTTGAAAATGGAAGGCTAGTAGGTTCTATGTGGTCGACTAGAGATTCTGCACAAATGATGGCTGAAGGAAGAATTGAGCATGCTCAATCAACTGGCTCAGCCTATAGGGGTAGCCATCAATCACCGCCATATACTGGCTGTTCCGATATGATTCTAAAATCAAGCAAAGGTGGAAAGAGTCGTGATGATTTAATTTCTCATATGGAGAATGGATATATTGTTCACAGTGTTATGGGGGCTCATACCGCTAATCCAACCAGTGGTGACTTCTCTGTTACAACAAGTACGATCTTGAAAGTAGTTGATGGTCAAATCGCAGGACCGATTAAGCAAGCAGGGCTCTCAGGAAATATTGCAAAGGCGTTATCAAAGGATGTAATCTTGGGAGATAGGCCGATAATTCAGGACTCGTATTCTACTGGTGGAATGCATATTCCTGATGTATTGGTGATGGATGGATTTAGAATTAATCCGGCTTAAAGTTGAAATATTACATTTCAATATTTATGAAATCAGTTAGTTTACTTTCACTTTTCATAATTGGGTCGTGAAATTGTTTATTAGCCCTAGTCTATTTTGTTTAGTTCCATGGAGGTCAAGGGAGTGTCAAGTCTCAACCAAATCGCACGAAAGCCCGCATCCTATTCACTGAATAGGACACTAATGAATGAAAATAATAGAGGTGTCAAATATGTCAGATGGACAGTTTGATTCCTATATTGAAGCAGTACAAAAGGAATGCCCAGATGCAGATTCCGAAACGATTGCTGCTGCATTCTTGAAGTACCAAGAAGATTTCAAAATCCCTCCTCAAGACTCGATGAGGTCTATCATTAGAAGTCTGAACAGTTCCAAGTCAGTACCAAACACTAGGGCTGGCGGCTCATCTTCTTCATCACAACCAAGAGCGACAAAGAAAGTCGAACGTTTGAATGAATTGAAATCCGATGATAAGGAAATTGAAATCGAAGTTGAAATTATTTCACACAATTTGCGTGAACAAACAATTCGCGGTGAACAAAAGCAAATCGCTTTCGGATTGTTAGAAGATAACCCTTGGGCGGGAAACGGCGACAAGAATCGTTGGGAATACAAAGATTGGGCACCGAGTCCAAATCTAGCACCTGGTTCAATCGTAAGACTTGAAGGGGTTTCAGTAAATGAATATCAAGGGAAAATGTCGCTAAATATCAATCAATCATCTAGAGTTGTTGTTATCCGTGAAGGAACTAGGCCAGTGGTGGCGCCAGGTGAAGCTCAAGACATTGCTTCACTTCCAAATGATGGGTATGTCTGCGTAGTTGGTAGAGTCCTCTCGTCAAGAGAAGACCAAATACACAAAAAGGACGGATCAGGTTCAATAGACATAGTCAGAGGAAGATTGGCTGACGAATCAGGAATAATTGGATTCCTCTCTTGGGAGCCATTTGAACATGAAGTTGGAGCCTTGATAAAAATTGATGGTGCTCAAATCCGCACATTTAGAGACACACCTGAGTTGAATTTTGGAAGAACTACAAAAGTTGAAATATTCCATGATAAGAATTTTTCAGACGCTGAAACATTATCCAAGCAAACGGTCTTGACAGTTTCTGAGTTAAGAGATGGTGCAAGGGATGTTGATGCAGTTGTACAAATTATTGAGTGGTCAAAAAGAACATTCACCAAAGATGGTGTCGAAAAATATCTTTGGTCTGGGCAAATCGCAGACCCAACTGGAAGATGTCGAATGAGTGCATGGGAAGATTTGCCTATAGACGTAGATAGTTTACCTCTCACTGTGAAACTGAAAGGTGTTAGAGTAAGAGCATGGCAAGGAATTCCAGATATCACAGTTGACACAGCAGATCAAGTTGAAATTTTGGATAAATCTCCTTGGGATGAGGATATTGATTTTAGTACACATACTGTGGAAGTCGTTCTCAATGAATTGGCTACAGGTGCGAGCAGGGTCGGCGTTACAACCGAGGCTATCGTAGTAAGTGTTAGGGAAGATTCTGGCTTTATCCAAAGATGTACCGAATGCAGGAGAGTTCTGAGAGATGGACATTGCGCAACGCATGATGCTAATGATGGTGAAACAGATGTTAGGATGCGATTGGTTATCGATGATGGCTTAGCAAGCATGTCCTTACTAATAAACAAGGAAGGAAGTTTAGGTCTACTTGCTATGACTGAAGAAGAACTTGGTTCAGAGATTAATTCAAATGGGCAATTAGATTTCGTACAAACTCTAAGGTCAAAAATGTTAGGGCGAAATATTCGTGCTTCAGGACGAACAATAGTTGATGAACAAGGTGGTATGATGCTGGCCGATAGTGCAGAAATAGTCGAAGAGGATGCTGAGATGAAAGCAACTGAAATCAGAGCACAATGGGGGGTGAATTGATGCAAGCAGGACCTAGGGCAAAGCGCCAACCTGCATGGCATATGCTCGCATCAGAATTTAGAGATGCAACTCTTAACGAAAAAGGGTCTGGAGAATTTGATCCATCCTTTGTAATTACCAAACTTGGGGCTAAAGTAAACCGTGTAATAGTCGCAGGTTTGCTAGAGAGATTAGAAGTTCGTGAAACAGCGAATGGTTCGACTTTGTATCAAGGTCAATTAAGAGATCCTTCTGGACAACATTATTTCTCGGTTGGAGATTATGCTAGTGAAGCAATGCGTGAATTAACAACGACATTAACTGCAAAAATTGAAGCTGGTGAGCCTGAATTGGTGTTGATGGTTGCAAAAGCGCGATGGTATCAAACAGAAGAAGGTGCAATCTATACCTCGTTAAGGCCTGAAGAAGCGTGTATTATCGATGGAAAAACTTATGCTAATTGGATACCACGTGCTTGCCAAGGTACAATTGAGAGAATGGATGCATTCTCAGCATCTCTTGAACTTGCACCAAATAAGCAAGCATATTCAGAAAGCGAAAGTATACCAGCTAATCTGGTAGAGGGTTTGGTCACTTCTAGAAACCACTATGGTGAAATTGATTTGGAGCAATATAAATTGAACATAATGCAAGCCCTGGATATCGCAGAAGGTAAGATGTCCAGTGCCACAAAGCCAGTGCCAGTACTCAATGTCTCAGTCACTGTAGAAGGAGATGATGAAGCGGAAGGTTCCGATTTAGAAGAATGTGTCCTATCGCTAATTCGTCAACTTGATCAGGGTGATGGAGTTGACTTTGAAGCATTACTTAGTAATGCCAATGCTAGAGGGTTTGCACGACCCGATTGCGAAGCGATGTTGGATGATTTATCTGAAAAAGGTGTAGTCCATGAGCCTCGATTTGGCTGGTTCAAAATTGTCGAATAAGTGATTGACAATCCAACACATTGAATACCCGCTCGGGTTGTGCCCAATATAGAGGTCATAGTATGGCAGGAATAGATTTCTTCATCCGTCCCGCAACAGGGACAACAAGCGCAGATTGGATTCGAATAGCAAATACCGATATTCGGGTAAAACTTACTCGAAGAATTACCAGAACAATTGTAAGGGGTGGAGAAGGTGATAATCTAAGCGATGAAGGCTCAGAATCTACCGTTTATACTGTTAAAGGGGAGATTGGTAGCGATGAATATAAAAAACTTAATTCAATCTTTAGAACCGGTCAACCATTCATTCACGATCCTTTTGAAGAACGAGACGTGAAGGTTGTTTTCGCTAGCATGGAATACAATAGTGATAGCGAATCATTCTTGTTGGAATTGATTGAAGATATCGTTTGAGGTGAAATGATGAGGATTTTGGATGAAAAGAGAGAAGGTCTCTATGTCATCCGAACTCTTGATGTTCTGATGTCTTCCGGAGTCGGTCTTGAAGCCGCTTTACACACTATTGGCCAAGGTGGTTATGGAATAATCAGTGAAGATTTTTCACAAATAATGAAGCAATTGTCAAGTGGTAAATCACGCGGTCTTGAATATGAACTAAAGAGTATGATGAGTCTTGCTGAATCCGAGGGATACCGTAGATTGTTGAATACCCTTTACAACAATGTAACTCAAAATACCGATGTCGTAGATACGTTGAGAAAGCAAGGCTCAAGAATGGAAGAAGAAAGGGCAGAAGAAGTCAAAAAATACATCGAAGAACTCGGTGGAGTTCCTGAAACTTTACTTTCAATAGGAATGATTGGACCAATTATCTTGTCGATCGCAGGACTAATTCCACAATTATTAACTGGAGATATTGCAGCATTTATGTCAATACCTGACCCTGCTCTAATCAGTGGGGTAGTAAATGGTGGATTGATTCTGACTTTGGTTGGAATGATGCTAATTGGCCTGAAGGCCCACACCAAGGACCCGGGATTGTGATAATATGTTTCTGAGATTCCTAGAAGCTTTCAATGGTGAACCATTATTACTTTATTTGGGTGTTATTGGAATTGCAATCGCAGGTGGAGGAATCCCACCTATCATCGAACGTAATCGCAGAAGAAAGATAGAGAATTCTTTGCCTGGACTACTTGAATCTCTGGCGAGTTCGGTTGGAGCAGGACATGGATTGCAAGAGGCTATGATGGAACAATCAAAAGGTGCACCAGGTTTGCTTAGTGAATTGTTAAAGGAAACATTAGAAGAGAGTCATGCATCCGATATAAATTCAGCCCTAACCTCCTTTTCTGCAAAAACAAGGTCTTCTCAGGTACAAAGAGTGATGATGTTACTTGAGACTGCAATGGAGCAAGACGCACCGTTACAAGGGATTTTAGAGAGTCTAAGTCATGATTACGAGAGACTTAATGATCTAATCAACAGAAGAGAAAATGAATTATTGGGTAGGGGGATTCTGATTATAATGTTCGTTTCAGTCGGTCTTCCTGGACTAATTGCATTTATTGTAGGTCTTTTCGCACCAGCAAGTGCTGGATTCAAACTAGATGATTTCAATGCCACATTTGGAACATTCTTTGCTGCTGCTTCAGCAGTGGGCGTTGGAGTATCTGGAAGAATGCTAGGTCGCTTGAAGAGTTATCTGTGGTTCATACCATTGTGGATGGCTATCTCAATGGGATTGTATTTAGGTGCGGTTAAGGTAATAGGTGGTGGTTAAAATGTCTGAAAAAATATTAGAACAATACGGAAGAGTAACGATTTATATGGAAGATAATCATCCATCACCGATTTATCATGTTGACGGAGCAGTAGAACCAAATCCATATGGTGATTTAGCTATTCTATTGGAAGATGATGCACTTGAAGAGGTGATGTATAATGGAGGTGTTCAATGTGTGAAAGTTGCTCACAGAGATCATGGAATGTGTAGAACTAATATTACTATAGATGATGTGTCTGGTCTACAAATTGCTAAAAATATTGCCGCATTTACTAACGTACCACTTGGAGATGGACCTGGATTAGTTCCAATCTTTGATGGAAGATTACCGGACGGTTCTCGTGTAAATGGAACAATACCCCCCGTTACTCCAGATGGACCTACATTGACTATTAGAAAATTTAAGGAAGACCCGCTTACTATCGTTGACCTAGTTCGTTTTGGAACTGTAAACTCAAGACTTGCTGCAATGATGTGGGTTTGGATCGAGGGATTGGATAGTCGTCCTGCGAATTTCGTGATTGCAGGCGGTACTGGTTCTGGTAAAACTACTACTTTGAATTGCATGGGAATGTTCATCCCATGGTCAAGGCGCTTGCTAACAGTGGAAGATACAGCTGAATTACAAGTTTACCACGACCATTGGTTGAGAATGGAGACTAGGAGAGAGAGGCCTGATGGGACTCCAGAAGTCGATATGAATGATTGTTTGAAATCTTCACTACGTATGCGACCTGATAGAATAATCGTGGGTGAAGTGCGTGGTCCGGAATGTGCAACTCTATTGACTGCTATGAACACTGGACACGATGGTTCGTTCGGTTCACTGCACGCCAATACTGCACAGGAAACGGTTACAAGAATGATCAATCCTCCGATGAATGTTCCACCGATCATGCTTTCAGGACTTGATTTAATCATAATCCAAGCGCGCCTTCATGTTAATGGAAAAACAGCCCGTAAGATAACAGAAGTTGCTGAAGTTGCAGGAATGGAAGGAGATAAACCACGTCTCAATATTATTTGGAAGTATAATGCTGCTACTGAACAAATTGAAGAAACAGGGATTCCTAGTAAGTTAAGAGAAACTATGTGTAAAGCAGCAGGAGTTTCCCCTGCAGTATTTGAAAAGCATGTAGAACAAAGACAGGCTATACTCAACGATATGGTTCATAGAGGAATCGATGATATACAAAGAGTATCAACAGTAATTCAAAACTTCTATGCATCTAGATCAGATTGAATAATTAAATTCTTAATCGTTCTAAAATATTGTCAACTCGGTCAATCTTTGCTCTTACATCTGTTAGGTGGTCTGCAGCATTTGCAACAGATTCTGCAAGTTCTTGTTCAGGTTCTAAAGCAACAGTTTCTTGCTTTGGTTTAAACGCATCAGCAAGTGCTTGTAATTCAACAACAATGGCATCAACTTGGTTATCGGAAATAATGATTCCAGGTGCAATACGTGGTATTTCAGTAGGCGAGATAAAACCTAATTCTGAACCTATAATTCCTGCACAGGCAAGTATTCTAGGTCTCAATGTAGAAGTGTTTACTTCATAGCCTCTGGATTCAAGGAATCTGATGACAAGTGCTTGCTGAGCTTCAGAGAAAGTCCCTTCACTTGATTCCAAGACGGTCTCAACAAGTTCTTCAAAGGCTACAATATTTCTTTCAATACGATCTAGAGTTCGGCATTCGGCTGCTTGAAGATGAACCGTTCCATGCTGAAGAATACGAAGTACACGGTTCCTTCTTGCTACAGATGGGTCTTGAAGTGCCTGTGCTTCTCCGATATCAACATGTAAATCAAACAAAGCATGAAGTCTTCCAGATATGCTTGGAATTCTCAAGTCAAGGTCCAATGAGCGACCAACTTCTTCAAATGCCATTCTCGCCTTTACTAAATCACCAGGGTGAGCAGCTAAAGTGTCAGCTAATTGCCCACGTAATGAATTTCTTGCACTCTCAAATGCCCTTAATGCTTCTCTTTCAGTCCACGAAGTCGGTGTCGAGTGCAGGGCACTCTTTTCGTTTTGGCTTCTGAAATCTAAATCCATTATGGTATTGCGAATAGAATCTCTTACTGCAGGAATATCACATGCAAATCCATGATTGGCAAGGCTGGATATGAACACTTCCAAGTCTTCACTATCACTGGTCGAAGAGATCATAAGGAAATCACGGCCAGCAGCTTCAATTTCAGCATTTCTTGAATTTATTTCTATCAATGCGGCTTCAGTTTCTAGACTGTGCTTGGATTCGGATTCTATTATTTGTGCAGATTGAATCATCGGCGGAACTGAATCTACTTCAATTTCTTGTTGACTTCTCAATGCAACATCAATATCTGCAGAAACTGATGCTAAGGATGGATTCAGTCCTTCTTCTGCTAATTCAGTTCTCAGTTCAGTTTCTTCCTCAAAAGTCCACCCTGTTGGGTGCTCAGAAACAAAATCATCAACAGTATTCTGAATCGCTGTGCTACTGTCTTCTTGTTCTTGGGGTGCTGAATCTTCACTCGGATATGGGATGTTTGGGAGATTAATATTGCCACGTGGCCTTCTCAAACTCTTCTTCACTTTACCCCAGCCACCTTGCTGACTTGCAAGAACTCCGGCGATTCTAACCAGCAACGCCTGCTTATTTCCGGAAAGAGGTAATTCTAACGCTTTACACATCGCATGTAATTGGTCTCTTGTGCGGTCGTCCAGTTTCTCAACCAGTAGAACCTTTGGATCATGGTATAAATGGAGATATAATCGCTGTCTGCGTGCTCTAATCGAGCCAGATTTCTTTATTCCAAAGACCCCTATAATCTCTCCCATTTCTGCATTCATTAGATTATTAATCCCATTTTCGGATAAATCCCATTGGTCCAAAATCAAATGTTGAATTAAGCGAGCACGAAGCGATTCCACCGAACCAGACTTAGGTAGTTGATACGCTATTGCGATCTCCTTCAAACCGTCAAACCTAGCCTGATAAAGTTCAGTCAAGAGAGCCCCTTTGTCGACCATGATATCACCTTCAATTACCTATCCGTAACTTAGAGTATATGTGTCTTCGCTGTAACACGAACTAAGAATTGCTGTTTTTGTAGGTGAAATAGGATAATCCAACGCTCTTACCATGGGCATTTTTAAGAATCCATGCGAGGGTTTGAAATGATGAATGCATACAGCCGAATTGGTTGAACATGGGCAATGAGGAACGTGCAGCTAAATCTTCCCTCAAGGAAGCACAACTGTTAGCCTCTGCCATTAATAGTACAATTAAAAGTGATTTCAAAAGAGAATTTAAGATTTTTGAAGCTAATTTGATGGCGCGTGTTGAAAATGCTGAAACCGCAGTAATAGATGCTGCACGAACCAAAGATGCGATTATTGCGGGCGTGGTTATACTGAGAAAAAAATTAGATAAGGCCCAAAGGAAGTTTTCTCGTAGCAATAACTCAAACGAGTTAAAGGAAGTTTTACTTGAAATTGCAAAAGACATGTCACGATTAAAAATAGCTAATGCAAAGGTTGCAGAATCATTGTCTTTTGTTATCAATCCAGTCCACTCGGCTGTTGATTTAATTGAAAAGTTTACACTGGTAATGCAAAAGAAGTCTGCAGTATGGGAATCAGATGCACGTAATTTAGATGCCAATCTGTTTGATTTATCAAATGATAGTTCTCCATCAGAGATGGATGACCTGCAGAATTACATCACAACACAAGGATATGATGTTTTAATCGCAGGCGATGACCGCTCAGCCAAAGGAATTAGAATTGCTAAGGAAAAATTAGGAATTCAATCTTCATCTTCCGAAGAGTCAGAGTGATCGATTCCCAAATCCATCATCGCAGGTTTTGCCTCAGAGAAATCTTCTGGTAATCCATGATAGTTCTTGGCCAACTCTTCATGCTCGTTGACCATAGCATCTAGCAGTAAATTGAATTCTTTGAGCAATGTAACCATCCCCATATGGCTATCTGCAACAGGACATACTCGCTCTGCTGATGCAGAAACCATACCCATCGGGTCCAGGACTTCAATTTTCATCTCAAGTCGTGGAACTGTATTTTTTACTTTCTTGTTCAAATCGAGAATTGAATCAACTACGTGCTCATCCTTTGCTCTTTTTGCTTCTCTAAGAATAGTTGAGATTTTTCTTTGTTCAACAAAGATTCCAACGATTTGAGACATCTTCTTAGGTAATGAATCCCAAATTGCACTTTCCATTCGATGAGCGATGAATGCTCCTGAATCACACCAATTTTGTATTTTGAATGAAGGGAAATCATTTCTTGCAACCATTAAGGTGAATCCATGAAGAGGGGGTGGGACAAATCTTGAGCGCTCAGGATTATCTCTTTGCAATCCTAGAGTATGGCGGCGTGCCTTGAATGGTAATGCTTGGTGTTCACCACGATTGACGATGTATCCGTCTAATTCACCTTCCTTTCTCAATTCTTCAAGCCACGGAATTCGTTCATCAGCAAGCAGTAAATTATATTCCTCTAACTTGTCAATACTCTCGGCGAATTCTTCACTCGTCAAGATAACACTATCAAACCGGACTCGTAAAAATTGCCGGCGAAGCAATGGGTGGTCACAGACAATAACAGGTTGCCCAATCAAATATTCTGGTTTGTCATCACTAACCAAGACCCATGTAGGTTCCCGCCGAGGTAAAACTCCCACGATGGAAAGACCCGTTGTATCAAACTCTCTCCAGTCAAAGGCGCTCAATGCAATTAGGTCACAATTTCCATCCTTCAAAGTCTCAATAGCAGATTCAACATGGGGGACTTGACGCATTCGCAAATCCATTTCTTTACCCATCTGTTGCATTGTTTGTTCCAGTTGCAATCGGACCCCGTCTCTTCGGGCAGGAGTAGTGAGAACTTCTAATCTCTCGCTGTTTTCCATCCAATCGCCTCGGCTAGAGCAAACCCTAGCATGCCAAGGGCGGAGACAACCGGTTAAGAATACCACCCCTGTAGGATGGTTCGTGGCGAGTAAACCTTTGCAGGCAAATGATCGCCTAGAGATAATGCGGCTGATGGTTGATGCCGAACTTCAATCATTAATCGATGATGAGATTGAAAATGGGGCTGGAGAGGTTGCCAGGTTATGCGGAGAAGTACTTCTTGCAGGTGGTAAACGACTACGACCTTTACTAATTTTGTTGGCATACGAAATTGCTGGAGGATTCGATTCAGAAGAGGTAATGCCATTGGCATTAGCATTCGAATTAATTCACACTGCAACTCTTGTACACGATGATATCAACGACCAAGCATCACAGCGCCGTGGCGTTGAAACGATCCACTCAAAAAAGGGTTTAGCTAAGGGAATTATTGCAGGAGACTGGTTATTCGTACATGGTTTCGGTCTTGGTGGAAGATATGACGAAAAAATTGTTCGCTTGATGTCAAAATGCTGTGCTGATATTGCAATTTCTGAATTTGAACAGTTAGACCATATTCTAGATTTGAAAACATCACCAGAAGATTATTTGGAAATAGTAAGGGGTAAGACTGCCGGCCCATTTGCATCAGGTTGTGAAGCAGCAGGACTAATCGCAGGACTAAGTGATGCTGATGCCAAAAAACTTGGCCATTTCGGAATGGAGTTAGGAATCGCCTTCCAACTCGTAGACGATCTACTCGATTTGAGAGGAGATTCACAAATGGGAAAACCAAGAGGAGCAGATGTATTAGAAGGGAAAATGACATTACCATTAATTCATGCATTGACATTGTCACATGGTAATGCAAGAAAACGACTTTCACAGATTATTGAGAACTTCTGCGATGATGATTTTGATGAATTAATGCGATTACTAAATCGTTCTGAGAGTATGCATTATGCAGAGATACTAGTTTCCACTCATATTGAAAGAGCAATTTCATACCTAAATGATTTCTCAGATAGTGATGCGAAACAATTGATGCTTCAAATTACAGATTACGTTATTGAAAGAAATAGGTGATTCTATGGCTATTAAGGTCGAGCATAGACAAGTTATCGTCATTGGAGCAGGTCCGGCAGGAAGTGCTTGCGCCCAGAAGTTATCAGAATCAGGAATCGATGTCCTCGTAATAGAAAGAAGAGATATCATTGGCAATCCTGCACAGTGTGGCGAATGTATTCCAAATTGGGGGGAGGTAATTGCGACCTTTTCAAATTTGGAAGACCATCAATGGTTAAAGACATATTTTGATTTTCCAGATAGATTGAGATTGCATCGTCTTGACAATATGCGTGTCTTTTTACCATCTGGGAAATCATATAAATTTGAATTAGATGCATTTTCAGGACATCGTTTACAGTTTGATGGCTTTCTTGGAGAGAAAGCAATTCAAGCAGGTGCGGAGATAAGATGTGGTGAGGCTCTGAAGAAAATACAGCACCAGAGTAAATTAAACCGCGATTTACTGGTTACAGATAAAGGAAGATACTCTTGTGATTATCTGATTGATGCCAGTGGATCACTGGCCCAAGTCGCAAGATTGAAGAAAGGCAAAGATGACCTCTATAGACCAAAAGACCAAATCCCAACAATCTATGCCCAAGTTCAGGGTAAAATACCGGATTCCTTTGATGTTTTCATCGGTTCTGTAGCGCCTTCAGGGTATGCATGGATTATTCCCAAAGGTCCAAACTCAGCAAATGTCGGTTTGGGCGTAAGAGCGGGTAAATTAGAAGGAAATCTCAAACAATATTTACAGAAGTTTTGTGACGATCTCAATTTAGAAATACTTTCTTGGGGGGGTGGATGGATTGCAATGGGTGGACCTGTTGAATGCATGGTTAATGGAAATACATTAGCGGTTGGTGATGCTGCGGGTTTGGTAATGCCGAGTAATGGTGGTGGAATCAGCCAAGCGATAATTTCTGGTTGTTTTGCAGCTGAAGCAATTATTGATAATCTTGAAAATGGAACTAACCTATTAGAGTATGAAAATAGAGTGCGAGCATCATTTTCTAGAGCGCTAAATAATTCTCTGCGTTCAAAAAAGATGTCATATGCATTCATGAATGGAGATTTGGTGACTGAGGTGTTGTTGAGAATCTTAGGTCCAATCGGCGGAATAAAACGAGCCATGGAATGCGATAAACCTCTTTGGTTGATTTGAAATTGCAAAACAGATTGTTACTTGGTGATTAGTAATTATATTCCATATTGGATTATATTAGCGCTGATTAAGCGCATGGTTCAAGTCTCATGTAGGCTAGGGAAGGTTATGGCGAGAGCACTGGAGCAAGATGATGAGGCGGTAAGCCCTGTTATTGCTACAGTCCTATTGCTGGCGATTACGGTCATGCTTTCGAGCATGGTTTTCGTAATGATGCAAGGTGCATTGACCACCACTGAGAAATCACCTCCTTTGGCTCAAGTCAGCGTTCGTGGTTTAGAAAATGGATTCCATGTTGTTAAAATTTCAAGTTTAGATCAATCGATTGACCCAGCGAAATTGAAGTATGATATTTATCCAGAGGGTGGACAAGGTGACCCTGTAAGGGGCCATGTTGCTGATTCAGGAGTCTATGGAGTTGTAGGGGCAAATGTTTCATTCCACGATAGAGATGCAGGTTATTCGGTAACAAAAGGAGATTATTTTGTAATTGATTCAACTGAGATTGGTTCAAACCTTGGAACTTGGAGATTCAAATTAATCGATGAATCAGCAGGGATTGTTTTAGTGGATATTGTTTTACCAGCAATTGAAAACTAACCGCCAATATATGACATTTCAACACGGTCCTTTGTTTGTTCAACAGTTCCTCTCTGTTCACTATAATTGTCATTCCTACTTTTCCAAATTTCGCTAATTGCATCACCGATTTGCTCTTGGCTAGCATCCATCCTTAGAATAGAACGAATATTATGTCCTTCTGTTGCAAATAAGCAAGTGTAAATTGAACCTTCGGCAGATAGTCTTGCTCTACTACAATTACCGCAAAATGGATTGGTCACAGATTCAATAAAGCCAACCTCTGCACCATTTTTCATTCTCCAAAGGTTTGCAACCTCACCTGGATAATTAGATTCAACACTTTCCAATTGACCGAATTCTAGTTCAATTATTTTTCTCATTTCATCACCACTCACAACAGAATCATAATTCCATGAGTTGGTAGTTCCAACATCCATAAATTCGATAAAGCGTGGAGTGATAGAGATTTGATTGAAATATTCAATAATTGGGATTATTTGGCTTTCATTAACGCCTTTTTGAATTACGCAATTGACCTTTACTGGTAGTTCTATTTGCCGACAGAACTCAATTCCTTGCAAGACTTCATCAACCGAATTTGTAGTATCGGAAAGAGATTGAAATACCTCGTTTTCTAAGGCATCAAGACTCACAGTAACTCTACTCAAACCAGC
>JAACCR010000114.1 GCA_009937205.1 Methanobacteriota archaeon
GCAAACCCTGGCAATATGCTCACTACTACGATGAGAGCCACAGTGAGCAACATAGTTGCTCCCTTTAGTGACGGGTTTTGACCTCTTCGCCAATCATCATATGAAATCACTACTTCGCGAGGGTATGGTCCAACCACCAAATGGATTTCATACAGTCGTGAATTTACCAGAACATTATTGGGTTTTTGACTTCACAAAAGGAGTTGATGCTTCATGGGAGTGTCCATTTGATTATCAAATAGGCCGTTATGATGAAATTCGACCAGGGATGTATGAGCAAGAACTATTTTCAGGTAATCGCGATTTACATGTAGGAATTGACATTGGAGCTCCACAACAGACTGAGGTATTTGCTTTCACAGATGGAATAATTCATTCCTTTGGAATAAATTCAGAAGAAGGGTCTTACGGACCAACAATAATCACTCAACATCAAGTATCATTAGCAAGCCATGTAGGTTCACAAAAGATGAATCCACCCACAACAATTTGGGTTCTACATGGCCATCTTGCCACTGAGAGTCTTGAAGGATTAGAAATCGGTCAAAAAGTTCGTGCTGGGCAATTATTAGCCCGTATCGGCAATAAATCTGAAAACGGAGGATGGGAGCCCCATTTGCATATTCAACTTTCATTGATAGAGCCAATACCATTTGATTTGGAAGGTGTTGTGGCTAGGGAAAATCGTCAACAGGCATTGCAACAATACCCAGATCCACGTTTGATACTGGGAGAAATATATTGATTACTTTCCAGTTTTAGTAGAAAGAAAATCCTTCAATGCAATAATTGGCTCAATTTCAGCAGGATCTTTTCCGTGCAAAAAGGCTAGAGAAATTGAAATCCAATCCATTAGTATGCACAAATATAACAACGCTTCAAGCAATGATTTTCCTTCACCATCAATTCTCCATGCAAAGTCTGTAGAGAAATGCGATACCATCCAATCCATCCTATGAGATACGCGAGGGTGAATTCCTTGCCAAGCCAATAGCAGAATTACCTGTTGATCAGCATCGGGGTCCTGAGTCTTGCCCACGCCACCCCATGCAACACTCTCGTTGTGATTCATTTCAGGAACAGTTCCAATTCTTACAAATCTAGCACTATTTTCATTTAATTGATTCTTGAATCGAGTCAATGCAGGAGATAGTTCGTTAGGACCTAAAATGCTAATTGGACGGTCCACCATGGCCATTGCCAATTGAACTAGGTCACCTTCAGGGTCTGTGAGAATGTCAAATCCATCAATGGCTTGTTGTAACCGATTCAACATTGCTTCATCTTCCCCTTCAAAGGGTTGTGGCAGCCCACCAATAATTCTCATCAAAGCTAACTGTCTTGCAAATATATGGCCAAAAGCAGTACGCGGCGGTTGTCCGCCAACACTGGAGATCAGGTGACATTTAGGATATAATTCGCATAGCCCTGAAAGTTCTCCACCTGTTGAAATTACGATTGCAGTAGCGCCTGCCTTCAAAGCTATTTCACAGGCTGAAAGAGTTTCTTCGGTATTTCCACTATGACTTGTTGCTACGACTAGCCAAGATTTATTCCACCACGCAGGTAGTGAATAATCGCGAATTGTTTTGATTGGTAAACTGCCATGTTTCTCGGATAGAGTGGCAATAAAGTCCCCACCTGCGGCAGAACCACCCATTCCCAAAAATAGTGCACCTTGCCATTTAGTTGACCTAATCTCTTCTAGCCATGGCATTAATTCTGTGTTGACAGATGACAAACCTTTGCGGATATCATCAACAAATGAGCGAGTAAAGCCGATCATTCCTTGATTATCTAATGACTCAGCCAATTCAATAACACTTGCAGCTGTGTTGCTTTCAGTGGAATCTTCTTGCATCTTTAATCCCCCTTTATCTGAAATTCATCGGATTTGGAATCATCAATTCCAAGATGCTGTAGTGCCATCCATTCATCCTCGATTCTTGCAAGTAATAATTTCTTATCTCCTTTGTAATCCCAAGGTAATCTAACAGCGGTCATTTGCCAATTTTCAGGGCTAAGAAATTCTCCAACTGATGAATCTTCAGTGATTAATTCCACTGAAACGAAATCCTTCATTTGACAAACAACGTTTGAATGTTCCAAGTCCCTCCAAGTAGCACCTGTTCTTTCACGGCGGTCTATTCTTTCCATAACTGCACCATCCTTTGACCAAGATGCTGGTCGCCAAAAATTATCTTTCCATTTTACGACATCACCTAAATCATATCCTGGTTTGCGATATAGTAGGGTTAAACGGGTTACATCAATTCCATCTTTTCTGCCAACAGTAGAATTGGATTCACTGATGTGACCGCCAAAATTAGAGGCCATATGCCTTCCCCAAGCGCGCGCTAATCCCTTGCTCCCTAGTACTACGTCATAGCCTCCAGTAACCGCTCCTTCACTAGTGATGAAGAACATCGGGTCATCACTTAGGTTCTCAATTACAACATCTAGTGACGCTCTTAAAATTTTGAATTCTTCATCGGATAACCGTCTTCCGGACGAACGAACTTGAACAGTTGCTTCAAAGTAATTCCCAGCTCGTCTTGTGCAAGTTAAACAGACACCATTAGCCATTCTTGCGCGCATTGTATGCTCTTCTGTATACAATAGTTCATCGATTGTTCCTTCAACTTGTAAATGTAATAATGTATGTCTATCAGAGATTGTTTGGGATTCAAATGCAAGTCCGATATCTCCAGCGCCTTTATGGAATAGTACATGACGCTGTATCAATTCATTCCAGATATTCTCCTCACTGATAAAGACCCATTTGCCTTGAATTTCTACAATTCCACATCGAGCACAACGTACCCATGGAACATTTTCTGGAACTTCAACTAATTTGACCCTTTTACGAGTGCATTCTTCGCACATTCGGCCGCTGAATAATGGAGTTTCAGATCCACAGACTAGGCAAAAATCACCACCGAGTCCTTCCGTCATGATATCCCTCTCCAGTCTTGGGTTGATTTACCTGCTTTCAACCTGTGGCTTAGTTTTCTTCACTAATTGTGGATTGTAATGCAATACTATCTGCTTCAATGTCTTCTTTACCCATACTTGTTTCAATGGCATCAATACGCAATTCTAGGTTTTTAGAACGAGCAAATACGGTCCAAGTCCATATTGCAATCCCTAATATCATTCCTAGATATCCAACAGTTAAGTAACTCATTCCTTCCATTTCATCCACCCTTGTCTATTTCGCTTTGTAACATCTCGACTCTCTGTTCGAGTTTGGTAATATGCATTGATGTCAGTATATGCCCAATAATAAAAATTGTAAATGATATCGCACCGATGAAGAGAACCAATGCCATATCAGATTGCAGTGAACCATCACTGCCAGTAGCCACAACCGGGCCTGGGTGGCGAATCACCCAAAAGCGAGTGGCGATGTAGGTAAATGGCACGAGGGCAAAACCGAATAATCCGAAAGCGGAGAAGACATCTCTTGTTTCAATTCCATCCGGTTGTGAGCGTCTTCCCAACACGAGAAATAATGCAAGTAATGTCAATAGTCCAAATGTATTGAGTCTAACATCGGTCCAATCCCATGGAGTCCCCCATTCTGCAGAACCCCAAATAGTTCCGGACCAAACTGTCATCAAACCGGTGGCTAATCCTGCCTCTGCTCCTGCAACATGTAGGCGCCAACCGGTTGGGCTACGTTTGAAAAACCATAACGCAGAGCCAATAAAAAGAATTGCGAATGCAATGAATGCAGCCCATGCAGATGGAACATGCCAATAGAAAATACGCTGTGCTGCGGGTGATTCAAAGGCATCGATTGCAACGCTTGGAGCCCACATCAATCCGAGATAAAGCGTGCTCATGATTCCAACGAATCCAACACTGAGAAAACTGGCTCTAATTCGTTCTCCCATGATGATTCCCCGACTGTACTTGTTTTCAATTTGCGTTTTAGATGTAGGCAATGAGTTCATTGACAACAATTGACCATGGTAGAATTAATATCGGAGTTAATAATCTGATAAAGACTGCTTGCGGCCTTGATAATTTATTTGTAGATAATTGCAAAAATCCCATAATAATTGAGCATATTAGTGTTGTCAGAGAGCCTGCAACAACTACGATTAATTGCAAACCTTCAAGGAAAATATATGAAGAAATAGTAGTCAATACAGCACCTGTGAGAAGTGGAATTATTATCGCTCTTGGCGTTGTAGTATTTGCTTGCCACCAATCTAGCGCTCGGTTTTCGCGTAGCAGATTTACAACTGGATCACCACAAAGGCCAGCAACAAATGCTGGCAACAATACAAATCCCATTTTGAGTCCAAGTAAATTCTTCAATTCAAATGGCTCAACCATCGACAATAAAATTCCCAATGTTAGAAAACCAGCGATTCCATTATTTGCAAAACCAGCTTTTGTTTTGAGATTATATGAAAAACCAGACATTACCCAATTGGTTGATTTCACGCTTTCAACTTCTTGCAATTGCCAAACATCACCACTTGGAGGTTTTTGCTCAGTATCGTGAGTAAGATTATTGATACGAGTTGCGCATTTTATAATTCGTTTGTCGTGTGTGGCAATCAAAAAGGCATGACCAGCCAAACGAAGGCTAGTGATGTGTTGACTCAGTACCTGAATTGCATCATCATCCAATCCTGAATCAGGTTCATCCAGTAAAATAAGGCGAGGATATTTAGAAACCATTGCCGGTAAAAGGCCGGCGATTACGGAAACTTTACGTTGCTGTCCACCGGATAGATGGGCGATCAAATCATTACTACGGTGATCGAGTGAGTATTGTTTCAGTATCGGTGCTAAGTTTATTTTTGTTTGACAAATGGACATCATGTTATTGAGGTGTTCAGAGATTGTATCGCTTCCGACTAGTCCGTTTTGTTGTAGCGTCAATCCGAAAGGCACAGTTGGGGACTTTCTGCGACCTTCACTATCGATTACCAATTCCCCATGTTGTAATACTTGGCCCTTTTCAAGAGGTAGAATACGTGCTGCAGCCTCAATAATTGTTGATTTTCCGCATCCATTTTCACCATGCAGTACTACGACTTCGCCCGATGAAATCTGCAAGGAAAAATCGCTTACAACAATACCCATGCCGCGACGAATTTCAACCGACTCAAAGGCCAGCAATACATCGGACATATCATTTGCACAATGCCCTACTTATTCGCTTTTCTCACAGAGTGCTAGAATACATATTTGAGAACTATTCTCGCAATAAATGATAAGTACGGAACTTCAAACCACAAACATGGGCTATGCTATGTCAGTTTTCGGCATCGCTGAATGGTTCTTGTTGTTGCTTTGGTTTGCAGTCCTTATAGGTCCACTAATTTATGCAAAAATAAATGAAACATCATATGCACTTTCTCTAACCGTTTCGGTATTATTTGGATATGTCATCCAAGTGCTTTGTACACTTTTCGGACAGTGGGGTTTAGTGGAATATTGGGTATGGTCTGACTTCGTATTAATTCCTTCAAGGGCGTCTTCGCCGCTGTGGATTCATACATTATTTTCAGCAGGGTTCTTGCATGCAGATGCTCTACATGTTCTCGGAAATACTGTAATATTGGCCTTAATCGGAATTCCTCTAGAGCAAAGATTGGGGGGTAAACGCTACCTTCAAATATATTTCATTGGATTATTCGGTGGTTCATTTGCTTGGTATATTTTTAATTCTGCTTCCAATACTCCTTCGCTTGGAGCTAGTGGGGCAGCCTTTGGATTACTCGGGGCTTATTTGGCTGGATGGCCGAGGGATGAAATTCCATTTCCTCTAATATTGATTCGCAAATGGCCTGTGACATTAATCGCATTACTTTACTTCGCACTTGAAATTATGAGAGCCTATGATGCCATGGCTTTGGGCAAGGGTACGAATGTTGCTCATATGGCACACCTTGGTGGTTTTGTTGCAACATATTTGGCGCTTCCATTGGTGGCCAAAGGGGGTCCATATGCATTGGGGGTAAACGATGGCGGACCTATAGGTCAAAGTTCACTTTCTTTGCGAATGAAACAAATGAAATCTTCTATGATCAGCCTTACTGATTTACCTGACCCTTGGAGTGCAGGTGGATTTGAATTACCAAAGAATGTTAAGGAAACTTTACAGAAATTAAGAGATTCAGGGGATGAGGCAGAAACTAGAATCGCATGGATGGAGCATTTAGCAAATCAATCAGAATGTCCTGTTTGTGGTGAAGGTATCGGCATGGTTGAAAGAAATGATGGCCCAACAATCCAATGTTCAAAAAAACCACATCACTTCCATTGGCCTTAACTCCCCCGCCCCTAAAGGGGCTGGGGAGAGTGTCAAGTGGTGGATAGTCTCAAAGGTGAGAGGTGTATCCATGACAAATGGGGTACATGAATGCAATTTCAAGGGATATCCAAAAGACACTGGACTTCACTGCTTTTAGTGCTAATGTTCTTGATTGCTGACTTGGGTGCATTTGCAACCGCTTCAGCAACGAACTTGGAACAAGAAGAGCAATCAGTGGTTCAATTTGCAGAGCCTATTTTTATCGACGGACTACCTCCTTTAATGTGTGAAGATGACTATTGTAAGCGCCCATTGAGGATGATCGATAGAGCCGGCCGTGACGCATCTGAGGCAGATGGTTGGTGGCAAGGATACGGCCCAGATTTAGACTGGAATGGTATGGATGATCGCTTACAAAGAGTACTTGTAGGATACGATTCAATATCCCCTACTGCGATAATTGGCGAAGATGGTAGAAAAACCGTCGCCATCGTCGTAGACTTTGCCTGGCATCCGGATGAAACGGATGAATATTCACTAAAGCAAATTCTCGAATCCCATTCTTGGGTTGGCGAAGATAACGGTGCTTGGTTTCAAGTATTGGATAGCATCGATTCAATTGCAGTAGACAAAGTCCCAGTAAGTGCATTAATGGATATCTATTTCCTTGAAGGTGTAGTTGTTGTTGAAATGCAGACTGTAATGGTCCCATTCAATAATGTTGCATCAAAGGCGGCACGTTCATTGCCAAGTGATGAATATCCTTCAAGTGCATATGAAAGAGATTACATTGGAGCAGGAGTTGTTGTTGCAGTTCTTGATACAGGAGTAGACAATGAACATCGTTCCCTAAACGATTTTGATGATATTAATGATGAACCTGATTTAGATGCGAACTCATACAATGACCAAAAGTGGCTAGCTGGATATGATGCAACCTCTTCAGCGAGCAACCCAGATGGTTCTCAAGACCCGGATGATGGGAATGGCCATGGTACTCACGTTGCAGGTTCAGCAGTTGGAACCGGTGGCTCGTCGAGAACAGAAATGGGGACTGGCCCTGGGGCATTTTTAGTCGATATTAAAGTCCTATCAGATGCTGGTGGGACAAATTCACAATCTTCTCTAAGTGGGATTCAATGGATGATAAATAATGTAGATACTGACTGGGGTGTTAATTCATCCGGCAGGGGAATACAAGTCGGTTCGATGTCCTTTGACTCAGTTTCATCGCCGTTAAATCCTGGTGATGAGGGCGATAATGGTTCTGGCAGCGAAGCTCGTTTGATCAACGATGCGACAACTGCAGGCATCGTTTGTGTTGTAGCAATGGGTAATGATGGCGCTAAGAGAGTGCCATCTCCTGCAAGTGCAGATGGTGCGATTTCAGTCGGCGCTGTAGATGATAGAGATAGCATCGATAGAGATGATGACATAATGGCTTCCTATTCCAACTGGGGACCGCGCTTAAGCGATGGTGATGATGATGATTGGGATGAATTAAAGCCAGACATAACCTCGTATGGGACGGGTATAAATTCTGCTTCAGCAGCAACAGGAGCATCTTTCCCAGGACAACCAGAAAGGCCTATGGCTGATTCTAATTATGAATCAAAAGATGGAACGAGTATGGCGACTCCAATTGCTTCAGGGGTAGTTGCAGCATTATTGCAAGCAAGACCGAGCCTTGAACCACAAGAGGTAAAAGACATTTTGAGGAATTCAAGTGAGCAAAGAGGTGAAGCCAGTGAATCTGCAATTTCAAATAGATGGAATGATAAATGGGGCTTCGGCCTAATCGATGCTTCTTGTGCAATAGACATGGCTTTGCAACTGGGATGTGGTGGCGGTGGTGGACTCCAATATGGGAATGGAAGTGAAAATGATGTTAGTATTAATTATCCAAGTAATGATACGTGGTTAATCGAAGGCGACATGGTTAGATTATCTGGAAGTCTAATTGGAGACAATGCATCTGAATATGGTGAAGTACAAATCGCAATTGAACAATATCGCTTTAACACCAGTTGTTGCGGTTCTAAGCCGGACGATGTTGAATTATTGAAAAATTGGACTACGGTCGGTGGTGCTTTACCTGATTGGTTCTTAGATGTTTCAATCAAACCCAGCTGGGTTGTATCTAATGAAAATTATACCAAGGTGGCTGTTAGAGCACTAAAAGAACTTGGAGATGGGTCTGCAATCGCGGTTAGAACAGTCAATATCGGTCGTATGACTATGGGTCTTTCAAGTCCAAAAACAAGTGAAACATTAATTGGAAATATTCAATTCGAGGGAACACATGATGCAATTGAACCTGACAGAATTGAATATCAAATAAATAGCGAAGAGTGGGAGATTGGTTATGAAATTTCAACTTCCAATAATCAGTGGTCTATCAATTGGGACTCTACCGAAGTAGATGATGGATCACATATAATCTCCTTCCGTCTTGTTAATGAAAGTGGAATCATATCGGAAACGATTAGGCGTATGTATGATGTAGATAACATGCCTCCTCAATCAGAATTACAATTTATTGGTGCAGTGCAAATATTGGAACAAGGATTGCCAGTACATAGCGCAATTGCTGGTTCTTTACTTGAAATTGATTTCACAATAGGTAATTATGGTGATTTAGACGCTACAGAAATCGCGGTTGATTTGATAGCACCCGGAAGTAGTTCTGAAACATATCCTTCGGGGGTGATAGTCGATAGACTAGATGAAGGAGAAAGTACGCAATTGAAATTATATTGGTGGGCTACCGAAGCAGGAGTCCATAATGTAACACTAAACATTGACGAAGATGATGCGGACAATTCAAACAATCAATACACATTCTCATTCATAGTTGAAGAGAGGCCAGTTGAGGCTATGCTTCGCTTTATGCAGGGGGCAGTCACTACTTATCCCGAGATTCCTATGCCTGGAATAGCATATTCCATCAATGTGAGAATTGACAATTTGGGGCAATCAGATGCAACAGATCTTACTATGCGTCTAGAGAAGAGAATAGATGCATTAGGGTGGCAAGAGATTACAGAAGAATCAATATTTGTTGTCGAAGGTTCATCTTCTGCTTCCGGGCATGCAAAAGTGACATTCCAAGATATTCATCCTGAAGTAGGATATGTATTCTACCGTGCGACTTTGTGAGGAGATGGAGGTGAGGCAAGTGAAAGCATCCACTACTTTTACACGATACTCGATGAAGTTAGTTTAGGCTCTCAAGTAAGAATCAATCTGGTGGAAGATGAAGTGGCATTAGAATTTGTAGGATTGGATGACGGAGCATTGTTGTTTACTACTATCAATGGTGAGTTACATGTTAGAACCATCACAAAATCAATGTCGATGCTGGGAGATGTAAAACTGGAACAAGATTGGGGCGGCGAACTTGCTGTTAGTCAACGTGAAGATGGTTTGGTTCAAGCAGTATGGAGTCGTAAGACAATCAGTATTGAGGGCTATACTTACACCAACTTGGCAATGAGTGCAATTTCTGCAAGTGGCGAAACTACACCAGAACAATCCTTGATGGATCCATTGAAATTAACTGAAGGTTCGTACTGGGGGCTCTCCATAGACCAAAATGATGGGAAAATGGTAATTGCAGGGTATCAAAGAGATATTTCAACCGGAGGATCGTGGCAAGATATAACCTCAATATTCACTCTAACTTCTGAAACACCAGATGCACAAGGTTCTTGGGGGAATCCAGTAATTGTGTTATCAGATATAGACATCAGTCGAAGTAAAGGAGATTCACTGGCTATAGCTTTAGGTTCAGAGGAATTACACATTATTTACCAAGAAATTAGAGACGATATTACTGGATTAGAACGTGTCGGTTTGATGTATACTCGTGGCGATTCATCCACTTCTTCATGGGGTTTCCAAACATCGATAGGCGATGATGCATCATTAGCATCAATGGTCTTAGATGAAGGAAATGATGGAGAAGTAATCTATGCAGCTTGGAGAGAAGGAAAAGGAAAAGAAGCAAAGATGACTTACACAATTACCGATAGACTGTGGTCAAACAATGCTAATCATGTTAGTGCGCCAGGGATGTCTAATCTCAAAATGAATCCGACCACACGTGGAGTTCAATTATTATTTGATGAAATCAATCTCTATGGCCCTGTAACTCGTTATGGATTGCTGCTACAGGATATGGCTCTAACAGATTATTCTGTTTCCAATGTTTTGACTGAAGGTTTCCTTTCTGGATATGCTGGTATGGAATTTGATGGCTTGATAATGCTATCTTCCGCTAGTGGTAGTCTGACCTTGAAACCTCTTGCCGCATACAATGAAGGTACCAAAGAGGTTGAAGATGTCCCATTTTTAGAAAGTTTACTATCTTACTTGCCAGGGGATGAAGGAACAAAGAAGTCTATTTTAATCGGAACAGTTGTAGCAGTGCTCATCTTCTTGGTATTTATGTTCGTTTCAGTTAGTTCTTCTTCGCGCCGTAGAGATCTAGAATTGATACAATCAAAAGTTGCTGATAAAACAGATGATTCTGTTGAGATAATGATAAATCCAGAGGAAGATGATGGACCTCTGCTGGCAATTGATCGGGAAGAAGATGAATTGGTTGTTACAGATGCCATTGTTATGATGGAGGATGAAGAGAAGCAATCACTCGGAGATTCACTCGCAGAGAAGTCTGAAAGTGGTGAAGGAAGTGCCCGTCTTGAAAGAAGAATTCATAGAAAGGAAAAGAGAGAGCAGCAGGAAATGTTCGATGAAATAAGCAAAAATCTTCCTCCATTGGTTTCACTGAACCAGACGCCAAGTGATGCAGTCTTACTAGATACGTCCCAGTTGCCACCATTACCTGAACTCCCTCCACTTGGAGACCTTCCACCGTTAGGGCAACTGCCACCATTGGCAGGATTGCCTCCATTGCTTGGAATCGCACCACCACAAAGAGATGTCGTATGTTCTAGTTGTGAGGCCAAGTTCACAGTCAAGGATATGACTAGAAAGAGTGTCTCTTGCCCGATATGCTCCCATGTCACTGAATTCTGAGTTGATATTATGTGTGGAATTTTTGGTTATATGGGCTCAAAAAGAGCAACCCCTATTCTGATTGATGGAATGAGGAGACTAGAATACCGCGGTTATGATTCCACAGGTATTGCGGTCAAGGATGGAGATATTTCAGTATTCAAAAAAGTTGGAAAAGTTAGCGAAATGCGTTCAATTCTACCACTTAATATTCAGGGGACAAGTGGAATTGGTCATACTCGCTGGGCTACACACGGTGGAGTGACAGATGCCAATGCCCATCCACATGCTTCTGCCTCCGGGGATGTTGTAATTGTTCATAATGGGATCATAAATAATTCTCGTTTACTCAGAGCTTCATTGATGGCTCAAGGTATAGAATTGAAGAGTGAAACCGATTCAGAAGCCTTGGCCCATATGATTGAAATTGAATTGGCAATAGATGATGATCCTGAGGCGGCAGTAAGAAGGGCACTTCAGAAAGCAGTCGGTACTTGGGGGCTTTGTGTTCTGTTCAAAAACCATGATTTGATAGTTGTTGCAAGAAATGGTTCACCTTTGGTTATTGGCAAGGGTGACGGCGAGACCTTCATTTCAAGCGATGGCCCTACTCTTTCGGAATTCACCGACAGAGTAGTCTACCTAGAAGATGGAGATATTGCAGTGGTAACAGCAACTTCTATCAAGCGTTCTAGTTTGAAAGGAGATAGTAAAAAAGTTGAAGTTACAGTTCTAGAGAAATCTTGGGGTGAAGCAGAATTGGGCGCATATGAGCATTTTATGCTTAAAGAAATACATGAACAGCCTGATGCGTTGAGACATTGTATTAGCGGCCGTTTGGATAGGGTTCGGGGAAATGGAAGGTTAGGCGGATTACGCCTCTCTCCATCAGACTTAGCAAAAGTTCCGCATGTCCGCTTAATCGGTTGTGGAACAGCACTGAATGCTGCTGAAATAGGCCAATTATTAATTGAAAAATTAGCGAGAATACCAGCAGTAACTCACATTGCTAGTGAGTTTAGGTATAATGAACCAGTGATAAATCCAAATGCACTACACTTTGTAATTTCTCAATCTGGTGAAACAGCAGATACATTATCTGCAGTAAAAGAGATACAATTGAAAGGTGGTCAAGTACATGGAGTTATCAATGTCGTAGGCTCTACTATTGCGCGTCAATGTCGACAAGGAGTGTACATTCATTCGGGACCAGAACAGTCGGTAGCATCAACAAAAGCATTCTCAAATATGGTTGCAGCTTTGACAATGTTCGCCCTCCAAGTCGGGCGTTCACGTTCTACAAGTAAGGAACGCGGGCAAGAAATAATCCATGGTCTACAACAGATACCACATCTTATTGAAGAGTACCTTGAGAATCAAGGTCCGATAATGGAAGCGGTTGAATTAGTTAAAAACGCAAAGAGTGTATTTTTCTTAGGGAGAGGTCTTTCCGCACCAGTTGCTAAAGAAGGAGCATTAAAACTGATGGAAGTGGCTTATATCCCTTGTCTAGCATATCCGGCAGGTGAAATGAAGCATGGACCGATTGCTTTGCTAGAAGAAGGAAGTCCGATAATATTCATCGTCCCAAATGACCATGTCAAAGAGAAGACAGTATCGGTAATTCATGAATCCAAAGCGCGTGGTGCTAAGATTATTTTAATTCATGAAGAGGGAGATGATATTAGTTTGGAAGGAGATGTCAATATTGCGATTCCGAAAGTTCACTCATTGCTATCACCACTTCTGACAGTTGTACCGTTACAATTGATCGCATATCACACTGCAATCACACTTGGACATGACGTAGACCGTCCAAGAAACTTAGCAAAATCAGTAACAGTTGAATAATCAATTGATTGAGAATCTTTGTTCAGATTCTTTCCAATTTAATGGCATATATCCAAGTTTGTGACGAGTATGTCGCATTTTCACAACACCAAGTTTTCTTGTAACATCATCACCGCTTCTTTCCATGACAAGATGAACTACGCCATCAGCAAGATAGTCTTCAACACCGTATTCACCAAATTGTTTGTGATCTTCTCCAGTCATTTCACAGATGAAGAAAGAAGTAAGTCCGAGTCTTCTAACCGCTTCGAAAAGACGGAAAATCTCATCGCGAGGATTTTCCATTTTTGTTAATGTAAAGAAAGCACCCAATGAATCAAAGACTAATAATTCAAAACCAATAGATTCTCGATATGATGTTAATTGCTTAATCAATTGCCCCATCCAGTCAATGCGATTGTTCATTCCTTGTTGGTCTAATTGAACTCTAAGGTCGGCTAAATCAATAATAGCGATACGGTTTCTCACACGGACGTCATCAACATTCATTCCCATGTTAGACATGTGAGAACGAAGTGAATCTTTACCTTGCTCAAGAGTGACATATATTCCACTGGTTTCACCGTAAAGAACTGCATTGTAAAGTAATGAAAAAGAAACACTGGACTTCATTGCACCAGATGCACCAGCGACAATGCAGAGGTGTTCTTTAGGTATTCCACCTTGCATATTTTCATCTAATCCTTCAATATGGGTTGGGATTCTTTCTATCTCGTCCATGTCGGCCACTACTCGGGGTATCCCCTTCGAGTCTTCAACCTCTCCCTTGTTCAGTTTGCTAATTTTTTGAAATAAATCTTAAAAAAAGCAATAATCTCAAGCCCCTTAGGTGTGGATATGGGGGATTTAGATACAGTTTGGCTCGCTTCTAAATCTCCTCGCCGGGCGGAATTATTGAGAGAAGTTTTTCCAAATATTATATGCCAAGGAATAGAAGGTGTTGACGAAAAACCTCCATTAGGTGAAGTTGAATACCAGGTATTAGAAATTTGTAAAAAAAAGGCACTGGCTGCTGATTTGGAACCACAAATTGGCGACTATGATGTAGTAATTGTCTGTGACACTATGCTTTGTGACCCCGATGACTCAATGTTAAGCCTTGGTAAACCAATGGATGAAATAGAAGCTGCAATGATGTTGCATCGGCTTTCAGGGAGAAGGCACCAAGTTTGGTCTGCAACTGGAATTAAAAAGTTATCAAAGTGGAAATTTTATTGTGAATCTTCCATCGTCGAAATAACTCCTCTGCCCGATGAAGTATTAGTTGAATTAATCTTGTCTAAATCATGGCATGGTAAAGCGGGTGGATATGATTTGGCTGGACCCATGGGTCAATGGGCGAAGTTGATAGATGGTTCAGAATCAACAGTATTGGGAATCGCATCACAAGCACTAATCGATTTGCAACAATAAAATAATGATTTAATGCAATAATGCAGTAATTCCTAAATCCTTATTGGCGACTTCTACTAATACATCGCAACCAGGAATCATCAATAATTTATCTTCTTGGTCAAGAGAAAATATTGATACTCCACTTTCATCACTCATGTGTTTTAATTCTCTTCGGCATGCGGCTTGGTGAGAATCCATGTGGACGAGTGGGCGTAAATCGACAATAACAGTATCTCCTTGGAGTATTCTCTTTCCAATATTCCTTGTTGCAATACGACTCATCTTATCTGGTGAAACATATCGTAAAGCACGTGTTGGAAATGAACGCCTAGGTCCATTATGAGCTGCAAGATCATGAAAAGGTTCACCATCAGAAGTAACTGGTCCAGTCCACCCAGCAGGAACTTGTTTGAGGTTTCGTATGACTATTTTCTGTGGATTATTTGAGGCAATAGGCATCTCATTTGTATCCAGATCTAATTTTGGAATCAACAAATGTTGTTCAGTAGTAGGATCAGGTGCCACCGCTTTTGGCTTTTTTTTCTTCTTTGGCTTCTTGGCAGTAGATTGGATACTCCCTTCAGGATCAGGTAGTCCAAAAAATTGCCATAGATTTGCCATTTATGTCCCTCAGAAGTCTAAATCATCAAGCAAACCGCTCATGTCAGTACTGACAGAGGTGGCAGGGGTATTGTTAGTTGCCGGTTGAATTAGTGGGTGAGGTGCTTTATTTGCATCTAACCATTGTTGACCGTAGTAGTCCCATTGTTCCATTGTCCAACCTTCCGGTAATCCAGTATCTGGTAGAGCAGGACTCTGATTGGTTTGCACTGGTTGGGCAGCAGCCGGTTGCTGGACTTGTGGTTGGCCGACTTCAGCACCAACTTGTCCAAAGGCATCATACTGCGCAGCAGGTTGTTGGCTAGGGGCAACTGCCGCTTCACCAAACAAATCAGAACCAGGTTCAGAAGTAGGTAGGCTTGCACCGGAAGCGAATCCTCCATAGGATTGATATTTGTCCTCCGTTGGTTCTGAAGATTTACGTGTGATCAGTAAGAATATTGAAAGACCGATTACCAACGAAAACAATAACACCAAGACGCCAGTTCCTACAGAACCAATTTCATCACTAATAGAATCAAGAATAGAATCAGAAGGGATTGCTTTGACAACGATGGTCATCGTAGATGACGCACTTTCATTATTGTCATCGATTACAACCAATGTAATGTCCCAAGTTCCAGCAGGCATATTTTCCATTGTGTAATTGATTCCATAAAAGTCAATATCACCATCATTATCGCCATCTAAATCTGTATCTAAGTGGTTTGATTTCCATTGATAGATAAGGTTTGACTTGTCTGCAGGAGTATCAATCGAATCTGTAGCACTCAACAATACGTTATCACCTTCGGTAATATCTGTAAGGTTTGTAACAGTTGATATTACTGAGCGTGGAGGCAAGTTCTGTACACTAATGTTAACCGACTGGGAAGCACTTGCTCCATCATCATCAGTAACAGTGGCAGTAATCCAACGAATACCAGTTGTAGGCCAAGAGAGTGTCATATTTTCACCAGTTTCTTGACAGTCGTTTGTAGCATCACCGTCGCTGTTCAAATCTACTGCACCATTTAAGTCCCAGCAAATTTCTAATGAATCAAAATCCGATGCAGTATCGCTTACTTCAACATTTAATGTGATGTCATCATCTTCAAAGATTGGTGCATCTCCTGGTAGTCCAGTTATTGTTGGCACAACATTTGAAATCATTATTTTCGCAGTTCTATCTTCCGATTTCTCACCGTCATCGTCCCAAGCAGCAACACTGATTATGTGTTCGCCAGAAGTTTCCCAAGAGATAGACACAGTTGATGCTGGTCCATTTGTAGTTTCACTCCAATTAGAATCTAGATGCGATGGTAACCATTCAATATTGAGATTATCTCTATCGCTGAGTGTATCATCACCATTTACTCGTAATAACACAATTTGGTCTTCATCTAGATACCAAGTACCATTTTCATCAAGAGAAATATTTTGACCAGCATTCCAAAGTTCTGGTGTGTTGAGTGTTGGTGCAATATTTAGAACATTTAATGTCCGATTTACTGTTGTTACTGTGCCATCATCATCCATAGCTTCAGCGACGATCACAATCTCTCCTTCTGCTAGTGGAATAAAAGTACAAGTCGGTTGCGTCAAACCTTCTTGACAATTTGTACCAGGCCAAGATATAGTCACTTCTTGACCAGCAGGCGAAGTAGTATCCACATCCCCTGAGTCAGTTGCATCAATTGTAACTGAACTCTCTACTGGGATGCTATCTGGCATTGACAGATTGATATATGGTGCTCGATTAAGTACGGTTACATTAGTATCTATTACATCAAAATCTAATTCATCATCAATGACGATTAATTTGATATTCCAAATGCCACTATCGCTCCAATTCCATTGAGTCCAGCAATCCGGAGAATCAATTACATCTATCAATCCAGTACGAGATTCTATCTCAAAGCGACATTCAACATCACCACTATCCTCGTCAAAAGAAGCAGTAGCATCTAATGTTACATTCTCAAACGTGTATTTACCTTCATCAATAATTATGTCGGCAGTAGGCGCTCTGCCAATGAAAATACTGACGTTCGCATAATTGTTACTTCTATTAGCATCTTGAGTAACAGTTTGGTCTGGGTCTACTGTAAATGCTAATGTCTTGAAACCAATTGACTCACTCTCTAGAATAGTCCAATTTACCAATATACGTTGCTCTGAATATGCAGATATTGGAGGGATGCTCTCTCTGAAACTAGTTCCATCTGGAGTGGTAATTTCAATCTCTGTAGCAGTAGAGGTCAATACTCCACGATTCTGTGCAGGTATTGAGAAAGATAGGATGTCACCCGGTAATGCTGCAAAACCTATCGATTGAGACAGTATTGAGGAGTCTTGTCCTCGGTGTCTAGTTACGATGATAGAATCGGATTGCGCGACTAAATCAACAGCGACAACACTCAAATCTATGACCAATGTTTTGGCGCCGATTATTTCTTCCACAGGGTCCCAAACAATTATTCCATTACTGGTATAATCGTCACTCGAAGGCGTATCGTCAACGACTGTCGATGAGTTCAGACTACTGGTAGCATTACCATTACCATCTGTAGTAGGATTGTCTATTGTTTCATTCAATTCATATCTCAGTTGTAAATTTTTGTTAGCCTGAGGTATATTATTGATCATATAGGAGATTGAAATATCTTGAATTGCTTCAGGTAGCGTGGCAATAGATTGGGTATTGACTTCTATTTCCACATTTCTCGCACCTGGATTTGAACTATCTTGTACGCCCCATGAATCAGCAGGAGAGTATTCCTTTAGCAACCAATCGATTGTGAATCCTGCCGAATTAGCGATTCTAATCCATGCTGGACCTCTTACCGCTGGACAGTACCACTGGAAACCTGCACTTACACCAGTTTCATTCCATTCCATAATTTTGTACGAATCATCACAACCAGTGTAGGAGATTTGAGTTCCATCTTCGATTGGCACGCCATTTGATGTTACTTGCCAACTAGAATTGTCAGTGCTATTTGTACCAAAATCCGACGGGTCAAAGTAATCTGAAGAACCGGTTACAGTTGTTCCTGCTCGGAATGGCATATACCATTGGTCGCCAGTATGAATCGGGAAGTCATATTTTTCTTTGGCAGGTTCATACCATGTATCAAAAGTCAAATCAGCTAGATCTTGCTTCAAAAACCCGATGTTGAAAGGTAAGAAATCAACTCCTAATGTGAATTTCATATTGATGACAGCCAGGTCTCTAACCCTAACGATATCTACTCCATCATATGCGATGTTAAGTCGTCCACTTGTTCCTTCAAGAGTTGCACCACTATTACCCGATGTAAAATCACCACTAATTGTAATCTCATAGACCAATGTCTGTACACCATCTATTGACATAAATAGAATATCTGTAATTTCATAATCTGTTTCTCCAGTTAAAGTATTAATTGATGCAGTAACATTTGCTTGCGCAATTAATGCCGCAACATCAAACAGAGTATCGTAAGTCCACTCATCTCCAATGCGGTAATTGGGGACATCTGGTGCTGATGTAGTTCCATCAGCATGTGACTGAATGGAATCATCTAATTGTTGATTATCTTCATCTAGCAGCATAGAAAATGGTGCAAGGAAAATAATCGCGAACAGAGCAATTGCAACGATTCGTTGGTGTATCATTACGCTCCCATCTCGGTGACTCATTTAATGCAATTGATTCATTGACTAATGGCGACTATTGCATTGAATCCAAGTATTCCTGTCCAAAATGTTGCCACTGGTCTTCATTCCACCCCTCAGGCAAACCATCTTCAGGGATTGGCGGTGAGTCTATATTCAACTCAGCAGTTGGGCTAATTTCATCCTCTTGTTGCTGGTCATTTATTTGTGATTTGAGTTCAATCGAATCTTGCGGTGCTATTTCCATGGCAGTCGCAAATGTGTGAAGCGGTGGAGAGCTTTCAGGTCTTTTTGCCTCAATCATCCTCGCCATGTGGTCAATCGGTTCACCGAATTCATCTAATTCGTTTTGGAAGTTGGATAGTTCTGGCCACATATCAGGCTGAATCTCTTTTCTTCGTCCAGATAATATTGTAAGCGCTGACAGAATTATCACCAATAATGCAAGTTGAGCAAATGCATTTGCTTCTTCACCAATTAACGAAGCGCTTATTTTTTCAACAACATTTCGCTCAGGAGGAGATACGTCGATATTCTTTGTAGAGGTTCCAGGACGTTCAGGGTCTTCATCCCAAGCGATTGCTTTGATTTTAGTAACCCCTGAAACACGGAATACATGAGAAACTGTTTTTCCAATTAAATCAGCATCGTTATCGGAGATTCCATCACCATTACTATCGCTTGTAATATCCAAATCCCAGACGATAGTGATGTCGTCAATATCGTTAATTGAGTCTATTGTCGCAGAAGCATCGAGAGTACATTCGCGATATGCTACACAAGACACATCACTGATTCTTACCTTTGGAGGCATGTTAAGGACTTCGATGACGAGAACTTCACTCGAATATGCTCCATCATCATCAGTTACATGGTAGATAATTGTGTGAGAGCCACTTCTATTCCATGAATATGTCAACTCGTCTCCACGAATGTCACAATCATCAGCAGCAGAGCCATAGCCGTCACTATCTATTCCTGGGTCGATATCCCAACATCTGCTCAATGTAGAAATATCACTCTCTGTATCAGTAGCAGAACCGGTAATCGTAATTTCTTGTCCTTCAGCAATTGGTAATATTTGATCTAAAGCCTCAACAACAGGTGCAACATTTCTGATATTGACCCAGCGTTCTTCAACCGCACTAGATTCTCCATCTGTGTCGGTTACTTGCAAGCGAATCTTATGTAATCCGGAATCACTCCACAACATTGGGAATTGAGATGTTCTTCCTTCGAATATTTCCATCAGAGATGGCTGTGCATCATCAGGCCACCATGTGTGAATTAATTTGTCAATATCATCGATGGAATCATCAGATTGGCCCTTGATATTGACCAATTGGTCTTCATCAACTTGCCAAATGTGTTGGTTATCACTCTCCATGGCAATTGAACCATCCAACAATTGTATTGTGGTTCCATGCGGCGCAATATTGGTGAATTTTATATCAATACTCGCTGTGGTCTTTGTAAAGTCATCATCTTCTGCAATTGCCAAAAATGAATGCCATCCTTCATACAAAGCAGTGGTGGTACACACTCGCGTATAGTAGCCCTCTTGGCAAATTGAATTGGGCCAATAAACATCTACTACACCCGGCCAAACCTTCTCAGAATCAGAATCATTTGCATATGCATACAATGTGATTGGATGCTCAACCTTGGCCTCAGTTCTTGAACTTCTAATCTCTATCTTCGGTGCCCGATTCTCAACCTCGACGATCAAGGTAATCGTCACCTCATCTCTCTCATCATCAATAACGGTAATCTCAACAGGATATTGGCCATCATCAATCCAAGAATAATTTAGCATGCAGGATTGTGAAATAAACTCTTGACTATTCCATTGGCGCGAACCATCATCAAAGGTGACAGCGAATTTACAAAACACATCTCCACCATCTTCATCAAAACTTTGTGAAGCGTCAATTAATGTTAATTGATTAGTCTGAACCGATGAAGAATTAGCCAAAGCGGTTGGCATTCTACCAACGTTTAGATTCAATTGTGCATAATCATTAGTTGAATTTGCATCAGCAGAATTAACTGAATCAGGATCAGATTCCCAACTCATTGGAATAATGCCAATAGGTGAATCGGCAGGAACAGTCCAGGTGAAGTTGACTTTGTGTACAGCATAAGTGGCTAATGGTGACATCAGGTGCCGACTGGTTTGGCCATCAGGGTGAGTGATTAGAATATCAGCAGGTGTGGATGTAATGATGCCACGATTTTTCACTGAAACTTCAATGAATAATTGATCTGCAGGCAATACATTCCATCCGGTAATTGAATTCAATTCAGATGTGATACCACTTCTATTTCTCATCACGATTGCTGAATCTAAATCCGCAATTAAATCAAGTCCGACCATATATTCATCTAATGTAATGGTCGCAACTCCGAGATGATTGGCTATTTTAGCAACGAATGCGTGACTGGCCCAATCTAAAGCGTAGGCGGAAGAATCCAATTTATCTGAAACATCGATAACCGCCCAAGCACTTCCGTTAGCAGCGGTGGTTAGAGATGCAAGGAATCCAGTAGTCTCATAACGTAATTCTAATTGTAATCCAGCAATGTTTGAAAAGCAACTAGTGGATACATTGGCCCAAACTTCAATTGGAGTATTGAGTGCAGTAATTGAGTTGGTTGATTCAACATTTATACAACGTTCACGGGTGCCAGGGTTTTGATAAATATCGACTCCAGTAGAGTCCTTTGGAATATATTGTTTCAATCTGAAATCAATTGTTAATCCAACATCTTCTTCATTATGCATCCATGCATAATTTCTTGCTTCTGGGCAATACCAACGGTATCCCGATTCATCACCTTGAGAATCATAGGAAGTCAAGCCGTAAGACTCATTGCAACCACCATAACCAATTGTCTGTCCTCTGCTATTGAATGGTTTACCAACTGCAGTAACCTCCCATGTTGTAGAATTGGTGTCGGAGAGTGGTGGTGGGAATGGTGTGATGTACTCACTTGTTCCAGACCAAGTAGAACTGGTAGTTTTTGTTGTAGTCCAACGTTCATCAGCTCTAAGTGGGAAATCATATACTTCATTTACAGGTGAATAGGTATTGGTAATTGTAATATCACCAAGAATCATAGTTAAGGATGAAATTCCATATGGAACGAATTGGATGTACATGTCCAAGTCGCTTCGTATTGTTGATAAATCACTAACCTGAATTATTTCCGTCTGAGTATATTCAATGAATGCATTACCGGTATATCCATCCAATTCAATTCCAGATTTATCAAAATTAGCATATGATCTAAGAGTATAGGCCAAGACGGTTTTATTGTCAACAGACTGTTCGGTAATAGAGATTACTTCCGCAGTGGTGTCGCCATTTATTTCTCCGACCGAAGCGCTTACTCCACTGTTGACAATCAATGCAGTCGGGTCAAAGGTGCCGGAATAAATCCACTTATCACCGATTCTCCAAACGGGGACGTCGCTAACACCTGGGTCGCCAGAAGCACCTGCTCTAGCAGGAATTATATTTTCAAATTCTAGCGGGCCTGCAGTATCATCTTGCTGAGAATATATGAAGGGGCTGAGAGATGATATCACTATCAAAAAAAATAGCGCCACAGCCGGAACTGCAGAACTAGACTTGCGCCTCATGATGTGGGCAAAACGGAACTACCTCATCTATTCTTTCCTATAACGGAATTGCTAGATTCAATATTAGATGAATAAACATCCGTGCTAATAGTCAAGAAATATGCTTCTAATTGGTCACTTCAAAGAAGATCTGCCAATTCATCCTTGATGATTTCTACAGCTTCAAGAATTTCACTCTTGTGACGAGCACCGGTAATTACCATCTTTCCAGAACCGAAAATCAAACAGACAACCTTAGGGAAGTCAAGTCTGTAAATTAGTCCAGGGAATTGCTCTGGCTCGTACTCAACCTTGTCGAAAGGTAAGTGGAATGTTAGATTGTTAAGGTTCAACTTGCGTGGAAGTCCTGCAAGAGGGGAACCCTTTGGAAGGTCAAGGGTGTCAATTCTTTGTAGTCCATCATAATCTTCAGGATAGTGGAGGGCATAGGTTGCAACCATGTTTTGAACTTCGATTTCAACATCTTTCTTGTCCCATGTCTCAATACCTGCGCCGCGTAGGTCCTGAATCATGCGCTCAATTCCAGTGTGAATGTTATCCTTGTTCTTTCCACCAGTACAAACTGCTCTTCCAGAACGGAACATCAATATTGCAAGTTTAGGGTCTTTGACACGGTATACGACACCAGGGAATTGTTCTGGCTCATATTCACAATTCAATTGAATTGCGATGTCCGGAAGATCAAGTTCTTCCGCTACTCGAGTGCTGGCTACTACGTTTACGACAGTTAGACGCTCTTCATCAGTGGTCATGTCCCTCGCCACTTATAACCACTATATAAAAAGAAAGCCAACTTTTACTATTTACCGAGAAGAGAAATCATCATGCAGTGCTCTATTTACTAGATGGTTTCCAAAAAGGCAATCCTTCATGGCTTTCTATTCGCACTCCAGCGTTACCTATTTTAGAGATTAGAGTTCTACCACCAGCCAATTCAATAGCTTCACTGGTTTGTTTTGGATTTCGAGTTAATGCTACCATACA
>JAACCR010000115.1 GCA_009937205.1 Methanobacteriota archaeon
CAAATGATGCACAAGAATACAATTCATGGGCGGCTAGAATATCTAATGAAACAGGAATGAATTTGATTCCATTCTTACGCGCATGGGGCTTACCGATAGATGATGCAACCTTTGCAACAGTCGACCATTTACCAGTATGGAATACCGACCCACTACGAGGTTGGGTTCACGATTACCCATCGATACTACAGAGTCTTACAGTAAGCAATATTACATCTTCATCCTCAACTCTACAGTGGGATAATTATGATAATGGTACAGATGTAAACCAAACTATTTGTTGGGGATTATTTGATGGAGCAACAACCAAATCCGCATGGACAACTTGCTCAAGTCAAGGGTTAGCAATAGTAGGTTCTGAGCAGAAAGACCTAACTGGATTAGCAACATCTTCAACTTATTATTGGCGAATACTAGGTGAAGGTGCTAGTGGAGATCATTGGACTGATGCCCAATCATTCACAACAAATTGAAGTGAACACACCGCTGGTGAGTTACTTCTTCACTCACTTCCAACAAGTTTGTAATCATCAGAAAGTGGTGTAGCACCAGTTTCCATTGAGATGATTTGACCGTCTTTGAATCGCATAAATGACATAACAGCTTCAGAGTCTGAATCGTTTGCAAAGTGAACAATAGAGTGAGCAACACCGACTTCATCGTTTTCGAACAAGATTCTGTTGTTTTCTGAGGTTGGAGTGCTGCCACCGCTCACGAATCCAAGAATGTCAGATTTGCTCATGGTGTATCCGCCCACATGCGGGTTGAAGATGCAATCATCGTGAATGATTTTTGCAAGTGCTTCGGCGTTTGCGGTATCCCAGGCTTCATTGTATGCTGCTATGATAGACATGCCCTTTCCTACTGCCGTTATTTCTTAAACCCGCCGGATTGGAATTAGATTCCAAAATAGCGTATCCACTTCGCTGCAAAACCGGACACAGCGTGAGGTGTGTCTTTTATTGCGGCCAAATCCATGCCAATAACAATAACTGCTCATCTCCAGTGATAACACAACGGAGTGAAGTGAATGCCGAAAGTAAATTTCAATGACAAATTATCTAAATTTTCAGACCATTGGTCACCCAAAGTCATTGCAGAGATGAATGATTATCAATTTAAATTAGCAAAAATTCATGGAGAATTTGTTTGGCATAATCATCCTGATACGGATGAAGTCTTCATAGTTCTAAGTGGTCAAATGAAGATTGAATTAGAAGATGAAATGATTGAATTATCTGAAGGGGAAATGTATGTTGTTGCTAAAGGAGTGATGCACAAACCAAGTGCTCAAAATGAATGTCAAGTGATGTTGGTTGAGCCGCGTGGAGTAGTTAATACAGGCGATGTGCAAAGCGAATTAACCGCTTCTAATGATGTTTGGATTTGACTTCAAAGCAAGTCAGCAAATGCATTAGGCTGGTAAGTCCATCGTAGTGAACCTTCAGCAATATTTGCATAATGTTTGGCGATTCGCGGCTCGTTTGCGACTTTATCATGATACTCTAATAGGCCAGGATAACCAGCGAGGATCGACTTGTCAATACCATCAAAATTTCCAGAAAACAAACCAAAAATTCCACAGAATGCTCTAATATCTGCAATTGACATATCTCTAGTGTTAGCAACCCACCCTGTTGTTGATTCTGCGATCTTTGTTTGTAATAATTTGAGGTTCTTTGTTCCAGCTCCTTCTTCATTGAATACTGCTTGCCTTGCCTTTGTTCTTTCATCAACATCTTCTATTGAAAATGTACCACTGAGAACTCTTGAGAACGGTTCCATACCATCAAGAAATTCATCAACTTTAGCAGCTTGGAATGGGTCGCTTGGTGTTAATTCTGCCATTCCTCCAATATATCGCAGGATTGCCGTTGATTCCCCTAGCGTTCCATCCGGAGTTTGTAAAATTGGCACCATCCCCCAAGGCAATTTACCATCATTCTTCATTTGAGCGAATTGTTCACCCATAATTTCATTATCGTTCCAACTCAAATGAGCCAGTGAAAGGGCTACACGAACGCCCTCTGCTCTTCCAGGAATTGGAAAATAGTATAATTGGTAAAGTGCGGGTGGTCTTGAAATGTGTCTTTTACGCACCATATTTGGGCCCACAATAGCGTGATATTCAACATTTTCCATACTTCCAAAAGAACATAAACTCTCCACGTAATGCATTACTGATGAAAAATAGTAGCACCTGCCCAAAATGCTCTGGTACTGAAGTGAAGATAAACAGAATAGGAGGCTATCAAAACATGGCACTCGGAGAAATTTATAGATGTACAAAATGTGGTTATTCTGAAATATGGAATTCCAAATCACATAAAAACCAAATGAATGC
>JAACCR010000116.1 GCA_009937205.1 Methanobacteriota archaeon
TGCACGCATAACGGTTTCAGGCCATTGCGGATGCCATAGAACGCCTCCATTCTCACAACAAATCGGGCCACTGAGTTGTAAAAACCTCCACAGTCCATAGGTGATTGCTCTGACATTTCCAGTAGCAAGAATAACTGGTATTCCAGCTGCTTCAAGCCTCCTTAATGCAATAACAGCATCTGTATTTAATCGCTTATTATCATCGGTTAGAGTTCCATCAATATCGACGGCGACAACTTTCGGTCTCCAGTCATTTGGAAGCCACTGCATGTGTATGGGCAACAGTACTTTTTTCATCAAGTTTGTCAAAGACCGGTTATAATTTTTATTAATTTTTCTCGGGTTGAGATGAAATTGAATACTAGTCTTCAAAACAGTTTTGTTAGAGCAGTGTATATGGTCGGAGACGATGATGCAGAGGTTTTCCTTTCCATCGAAGACGATGATACCTCATTAGAGGATAAAAAACCAAGGTTTCCCAAAGCTAAAAAAATTACAAAGGAGAAACCAAAAATTGTTAAAATTGTAGAAAAAACTCCAGAAGAGGAAGTTTTTGATGGCGAGATATTAGATGCTGAAGTCATAACACAATCTGGTGGTGTTTATGACGTCGCTTGGCCACTACTAGGAATGGATTGCCCTGACTGTGCATCAAAAGCAATGAGGGCAATGTCCTATCTGCCACAGGTCAAAACATCATTAGTTTCGGCAACATCTGGTGAAGTAAGGGCAACTGTTGATTTGGCCGATGGTTCAATTTCAGAAATTTCCTCAATTTTACACTCACTTGGCCACGCACCAAATGTTGAACATCACCAATTGGTTGGAATCAGTGCTGGTGGTGTTGCTAGAAGAAATGGTGTTGAAGTAAGGAAATTGGAGAAGGTTATTCGTTTACAGCCAGGGATTCTCGATTGTGAGATTGATTCCGATAATCGTATTTTGGTACAATTGGTTAGTGATACATCCTCGCAATTAATTGAAGCAAGAGATTCTGCATTGGACGTAATATTAGGGGCGGCCCCAAAATATGTTGAAGCAAAAAGTGCAAAAATACGCCCCGATCAATGGAGATTAATTGGTGGCGGTTTGGCACTTCCAATTCTGTTGTTAGTTTTCATGGCAGAATTTCTTTCGCTATCGAACACTATAATCGCAATAATCGCTCTACCCGGATTGGTATTGGGTGGATTGCAGATGTTTAAAGAAGCGATTGCAAGTATTAAAAATCGCCAACTTGGATTTCAGGTTCTCACTAGTCTAGCAGTTATCGGTGCAGCAGTGTGGGGAATGTGGGAGGAAGCCCTTATTGTAGCGATACTAGTTGCCTTTACAGCACATTTAGAGGGTGATGCACTTATCAAAGCAAGGGAGGCAATGCAAGGAGGTTTGGATAGATTACCGCGCACAGCAAGAAGGTTATCTGGAAGTAAGTTACTCAACCAACAAGGACTTAATCAAGCGATAAAGACAAGTGGATTTTCGTTACAAATGGTTCCTGATACTATCGATATCACTCCTGGAACTGGACCGTTAGCAACCTGCCAAGATGAAGGTGAAGGCGTTGAGGTAGTGCCAATTGATTTGATTCGAGTAGGTGATCAAATAGAGATTAGAAGTGGTGAATTAATTCCTTGTGACGGAATCATTCTAGATGGAATCGGCGCTTTAGATAAAGCACCTTTAACCGGAGAATCAGTTCCAGTAGAGGTTTCAAAAGGAGAAGAAATTCAAGCAGGTTTGGTTCTTGCAAAAGGACCACTGGTCATTGAGGTAACCGCAGTTGGCGACAATACTAGATTATCGGGATTAATTGAAGCAGTTCATACTTTCAAATAAGAATCACCGCGTATTCAAAGTGGCATTGAGATATTTACTGCGATTTGGGTACCAACAGTTTTGATTGGTGCCTTTGTGGTTTGGTATCTAATGTTCCCAGATAATTGGAAAATAATTCTCCTGTTATGGGTTGTGTCTTGTCCGTGTGCCCTATTATTGGCAACACCGGTGCCACATGCTGCGGCATTAGCAAATGCTGCACACATGGGAGTAATCTCTAGTGGTGGAAGTGTATTAGAACGGCTGAGCAAAGTAAACCATGTATTACTAGATAAAACAGGAACACTAACATCTGGTAAACCAAAAATTGGTCAAGTAATTACAGCAAAGGGAAAGCGCAGTGATTCTGCAATAAAAATTGCTGCTGGACTAGAGGCCCGCTCTAATCACCCCTATGCTCTTGCAATCATGGATTTGGCAACGGAAAAAGGATACAAACCAAGTCCTATTCATGGTCATAGCGATATTGAAGCTGGAGTTGTTGGCATGAGTTCAGGAAAGCAAGTATCGTTAATACGGCCTGATCGCTTAGTCAAATTAGGGATTAAAATTCCAAAGGAAATTCAAACAGTGCTCGACCAAGCCAACCAAAAAGGGCATGGTGCTAGCATTTTATGCAAAGAAGAAGTTCCTATTGCATTGTTTACATTTATTCATGATGATACTCGCAAAGGTTCGGATATAATAATTGAGAAATTATATCAGCGAGGAATAAATTTTCAAATCCTTAGTGGAGATTCTCAAGCAGCAGTATCAAAGTTTGCCAAACGCGTAGGCTTACCAGAAGCTGCTGCACATGGTAACTTGAGTCCTGAAGACAAAGTTAAGTGGGTGAGAGGTAGAAGTAAAACTCACATTACAATGATGGTTGGAGACGGATTCAACGATGCTGCAGCCTTAGCGGTTGCTGATGTTGGAGTTGCGGTTGGTTGTGGGGAAACAGTAAATTTAGAGGCTGCTGATGTATTGATACCTGCAGAAGATCCAAGCATGTTATGCGACTTGATTGATTTAGCGAGAAAGGCACAACGAATCTTAATTGGAAACCTTGTGTTCTCGGTGGCGATAACACTGGCATTAGTTTTCGCGGTAATCACCGGCATGTATGATCAATTATGGGTTGGAGTTCTGATTCATGAAGCATCTGTAATAGTCGTTATTTTGAATGGTGCAAGGCTTGCAGGTAATTCTGGTGCAATGCAATTACTATCTCAAATCCTTAAATCATTATATTTTGATACTAGAAAATCCTTCGATGCCTTATTTTTGAAGTACCGCTCTAATTAATTTCCCGCGATATCTTCATACCTAAAGCGCGCCTCTTCTCACTTGGTGAGACAATGGCACGACTACACGCAGACCCTGTGACTACTGCATTAGTACACCCTACACGGAGAAATCTGTACTCTGCATTAATGGCAGTTGAAGAGATGAGTACTGTTCAACTTCAAGCAGCAGTCAATGTGGATAGATACAATTTATATCACCATCTAAAGAAACTTGCTTCTCTAAATCTGGTTGAAAATCATAGAGATGTAGGAAGGGCACGTTGGTGGAAAATCACTCAACGTGTCACTCTGCCAGGAATCGTTGGTAGCAACGAACCGATTGCAGCACAGCCGGTAACCACCGTCTCTGCCAGTGAGATTGATACTACGGGACTTCCAAGTGAATTAGCAACTGCAATTTCCGAAGGAAGAGACATACACATTGTCAATTTAGATGGTTCCCGCGAGCAAATTGGAGCAAAGAAAATGCTTGAGGCATTAGCCAATGATTACGGCATTGAACTCAATCTACCATTTACTTTCGTTCCAGGTGGGATCGCATTAATCGGCAAGAGCCGATGATCATTTCAACAATACTCAAGAATAATACGGATGTGGCCTAGGCATGGAAGAAGAAGCAGTTGTAGAATCAAGGATTGCACCTCCTGCATTATCCTGTCCAAAATGTTCTTCGCTACTACCTTCTGATTTAGGCGTGTTAACCTGTTCAATTTGTTCATCAAAAGTCAAAGTTGAACATCCTGTAACTCGGCGTAATTGGAATGATGAAAAAGTAGGGTGCCCTGAATGTTCTAAAGTGCTCATAGTTGGAGTTGACAAGAGGCCAGCTCACTTGCAATGCGCTTCCTGCTCAACACATTTCACCGTCGAGAAAAATGTACCGCGTACTGAAGTAGCCTGTCCGGGGTGCGATCGCCGCCTAAGAATGAAAATAAAACCGGGTGAACGATATATCGATTGCCCTGCCTGTTCCACATCATTTAAAGTCAAATGTTGAGGTGAGGAGTTGAAAACAACATATCGAATGATGGGAATCGCCGATTACATCACCTTGTGTAATGGATTACTCGGAACTGCTGCAATCTTGTTCATTATTTTAGCAGTTGAAGATTTACATCAGCCATACTACGATGGTGGCTTAAAAACACATTATATTTGGTTAGCAATGCTCTGTATTCTAGCCTCGGTGATAGGTGATATCATCGATGGCCCAATCGCTAGGAATTATTCAAAAAGAAAACTACTCGGAGGCTCCTTGGATATTATGTCCGATTGCATTTCATTCTGTGTCGCTCCAGCATTATTGATTTTCGTAATGTTTGGCCGGTGGGGGGAAGCATCACCATTTTGGACTATATCTTTAGGAATTGCAAGTTGTTGGATAATTGCAACTGGAATGCTAAGGTTGGCACGTTTTCAATATGAAGACGGTTCAGAAATCAATTATTTTGTAGGCCTATCCAGCCCAGGAAACGCATTATTGTTGCTAAGTGTTGCAGGGATAATTTGGATTCAACCATCAACAGGCTTGGGTCCAGATTTAACAACTTGGGATTGTTCAGTATGTTTTGGAAAAGGCACTTCGAAACCCTATTTTGATTTTATGATGCTACCATTGATGTTAATCTGTGGTGGATTGATGATTTCGGACAGACCGATGTCAAAATTGAAGGGAGGCCTTCCTATGAAGTTGAGTGTCTTACAATTAGTTGCGATGTTAGTTGCGATAACATCTGCATTAGTTCATACCACTAAATTAGAACATGGTCTTGATATGACCGGTTTGAATTTATCTTTTTATCTATTTATTATTTCAGCATTATTGGTTCTAGTCTACATTATCTTAGGTAAAACAATTGTCCCAAGCAGCAAACAAATTAACGATTCACTTTCATCAGAAGAATAATTGAATTAACAAACCTTGTTTCAAGAGAGTTTGGCTAGCCATATAACACTGCTAAAAACGGCATTCTAAGGGTAAAGTTAGTCGCGCTCTTTAACTATGATGAGACGAGGATGAGAGATTGGATGGGATACAATGGGAGTCAGCGAAAGCAAGCCGATTGATGCAGTTAGTGCAAACTCGCCTGCTCGCAATGGGGCTGACTCAGTATCCTTGTCATCATTGAGATCTCAATTCACTTCTAGCAAATCTATGTCACTTGACCAAGCGACATTAGGTAGCGCACGTTTCCGTCAAGAAGAGAGGCTACGAGGTGATATTCGTAGAGAAAAGCGAATTCGTCAGCAAGCAATGGATGAAAGAATAGCAGCAATGAAAGATTCAGTTGCTACAGATTTAGCAGTTAGTCACGAACTTACAATGGACGCATTAGAGAAAGAAATGCGCGAAGGAATGGAACAAGAACTTGCCGAAATGGAGCGAGAATCATTATCCAGAGAAGAAGGGAGGATGCGAATGGAATTAGATTTGCGCCTCAATCGCCAACTAGATTCATTGCGTGAAGGAATTGAAGTTGAGCAAGACAGAAGGCTCAATGAACATAAGGAACAGATAAAATCCAATATTGAAGCACAATTGCAACAAGAACATCGTCAGCGTCTCGATATTCAAAAAGAGAGGCTATCTCTTGAATATAATCAAGAATTACAACGAAGGGTTAGAGAGATTGAAGTCAACATAGAAGTTGAAATGGAAAGGCGATTCAAACAAATGGAAAGTGCTGAAATCAACCGTCTTGAAGAAGGCCATATCGCTCGTTTAGCAGAAAGAGAAGAACAATTACGTAGAGGTATTAGAACTCGCCTAGAACAACAACTTAGAGGTCGGCTAAAGCAAAGAGAAGCTAGGCTAAAAGCAGAATATGAGCGCCGTAGTCTACGTTTAGAAGAAGATATTGCTCAACAATTGCAAGAGGAATTAGAAGTTCGCTTGCGCCAGGAAACAGATGATCTTGAAGAAAACATGAGAGAAGATGTTGAACTTGCAATAGCGAGACGCCGTGATGAGTTACGTGTTGAAATTGCTCGTCAATTAGAAGAGCGCCACTCCGAAATACTTAGTGAAAGGAAATCACGACTTCGAGAAAAGTACGATATCACCTTTTCAAAGGCAGTCGATGACATCTCTCATTCACTGAAGACAGAGGTTGAGTCTGAACTTGACCTCAGAATGGAAGAGGAATTCACCAATTACCGTAGTGCTAGAGAAGCAGAAATTCAAAATCGTCTTGCTCGCTTTAGATATGATAGAGAATCTGAATTACGTGACCAATTAGGCGCTCAATACGAAGCCAAGAAGGTCGATTGGTCAGAACGGCTTGAACTCGAATTCCAATCACGTGAATCAGCAGCAAGAAAGGCGATTATGTCTGAAGTTGATGCCGGATTACGTAATGAACGTTTGACCTTTGAAACCGATCTTGATCTATTGAAGGAAGAGACTTCTCTTGAACTTGAAATTGATATGGAAGAAAGACTCAATGATTTCAAGGTCCGCAAAGAAAACGAAGTCGCTACTCAACTTGAAAGGCAACTTGACAAGCGTGAAGAGATTATGCGAAACAAGGCTCTCATCGATGTTAGGAAGAGAGAGGCTTCAATTAGAGCAGAAATCGAAGCACAACTTGGACTCAAGCGTGCAGAAATTCGTGACCGCTTAAGTGGTCTAAGTGATAAGATGGATTCATTCAAGGAAATGGCTGAAGAGAAGATGCGCGATGCAGTCACCAATCAAATCCAAGGGGAAATTGATAGTGAACAAGCCATCCTACAAAGTCGTGAACAAGAATTCAAAGAATTACAAACCCAAGACAATAAGGTTGACAAGCGTCAAACTTGGATGCAGGCAATTTCTGGACAAGGAACTCCCGGAATGCAAGCAACTGGCATGGATCCATTTGCATTGGGGGCACGGCAAGGAGCACAATCAGGTGGAAGGCCGTTAGGCGGTACCTTGGGTGCTGCTGCACAACAACACCAACCAAGAATTGGACTGGCTGGAATGAGGTCACCAACGACAAGTGCAAAACCACTTTCGTCAGCAATTCCAATGGCTAGACCTGTCAAATCACCCCTAATTAATCAACCAACTAGTGCTGCTACAACTGCTGCATTACCAGCTCCAGTTCATCAGAAAGTTGTACGTTCTCCAATAACGCCGGTACAACCGATTACCCAGATTGAGCAAAAGCCTACTATCGTTCAACCTGTTTCAACTCCGATAGATCCAATTGAACAAGTGGAAGAGATTGTCGCTGAAGAAGAAATAATCGCAGAGATCAATATTGAGGATGAGATGGCAGAAGCAATCTCAGAAGAATTAGTTGCAGAACTTGAAGATGAACCAAAAACAGCATTACTTACTCCGATTAGAGCTAAACTTTCGGTTGCAGAACCAGAACAGCAAAAAGTTGCATCATTAACTCCAATAAAACAATTACAACCGGTTAAGAAAATGAGAGGAAGCCCTCCAAGTTCTGGAAAGGGAGAAGCACCTTCAATGGCAACATTGACTCCTGTCAAAAAATTGACTCCTCTTAAAATCGAGAGAAGAAAGTTGCAACCTTCTAAAGAAGGCGAAGAAGATAATTGATTGAGATTGTGGTCACAGGACCGATTAATTGCACTTTTATCCGTCTGTTTCATATCTAAATGTGTTTTCGAGTAGGACATGAAGCGCGGCGTTTGTTTAATCCTAGCATTTTTACTATTACCCCTGACAGGGTTCCTGCCGAGTATTTCTGCAGATACAAGTAATTTAATTGAAGCAGGAGTTACTGATGAATTCGATGAAGAGTTGGTTTTTTGGCAAAGAATGGATGATGGCACAATTTTGATGGTAGATGATACTGGAAACCTTAGTGTTAACAGTTTTTCTAATGGTCAACATGCACTACAGTGGAATATTGATTTGAATGTTTCAGCAAATTCAGCGAGGCTCGATGATGCACAACAATTAGTAGCAGTTGCCCACGATAATGGAATCTCCATCATCCATCTGGATTTCCAAATGGTCAATAGAAATATCTCATTGCAATGGCCCGTAGATTCGGTGGATTGGGATGATGAGGGCGATTTATGGCTAGCCCATTATGCGGGAAGACGCCGTGCTGAAGAGTATAGCCCAGAAGGTGCTACTGGAGTATACACCGCCGCTATAAGTGCCGGTATGAGTGCATTTCAAGTTTTGAATGATGGAAGACTTATCACTGGAAGTTATGATACAAAGATCTACGTCAGCGATGATGGCGGAGCAGCATTAGGGACATTGACAGATTCAAATGCAATAATAAAAGTATTATTTGAAGATTCAAACAGTGATTTAATAGTTGGAACAGCAAATGGAAAATTGCTCAGATATAACACAAGTTCTTGGGCTTTTGAATCATTAACTCTTTCACATGGAAAAGCAATATCTTCTATTCAGCAATATGATAACTCAACATATGCAATCGGTTCAAAAAGTGGGCATCTAAGTATTGTGGATGTGACTACATTTAGCGAACAAAACACACATACTGCAACTGGATATGTAATCGGTTCACTTCAATATTACACAACTGCGATTTATGTAGCAAGCACTACTCCTACAAGTTCAAAAATTTACCTTTTCGACATCGACTCTGATTCGGATGGAGTAACTGACCGGTTGGATAAGTTCCCTACTGAATCAACTCAGTGGGATGATGAAGATGGTGATGGATATGGCGATAACCCTCTCGGATTTTCTCCAGATGCATTCCCGCAAGATAGTACACAGCACCTCGATGCCGATGGTGATGGCCATGGCGATTCACCTATAGGATTTGAAGGCGATTTATTCCCTAATAATGCCGACCAATGGCAAGACCGTGATGGAGATGGTTATGGTGATAATGAAAATGGCCAAGCGGGTGATAAATATCCGGATGAACCAACTCAATGGGCGGATTCCGATCTGGATGGATATGGAGATAATCCAGGTGGATTAACCCCCGATGGGTGCCCTCAAACAAACGGGTTTTCAACTATTGATCGATTTGGATGCTTAGATTCAGATCAAGATGGATATTCTAACCCATCCTCGGATTGGGGCATCTCTAATGGTGCAGATGCTTTACCAAATCAAGGCACTCAATGGCTTGACGGAGATGGAGATGGATATGGCGATAATGCAGACGGGATACAACCGGATGCTTGTCCTTGGCAAGCAGGTAATTCAACAAAAACTTGGCTGCTAAATGAAAGTTCAGTTGTTGGCTTCACAGAAGTTACTTCGTATGGTTGTGAAGACCTTGATGGTGATGGATGGGTTGACTTCTCGGAATCACAAGGTATGGATACAGACCCGAATGAGCACTATGATGCAGACGGTGATGGTGCTGGGGCAAATTCAGATTACGATGACAGTAATCCGCAGATACAATCGGAACAAGACCACTGTAATATGAATCAGGATGATGCTAGTAGCCAATGCGAAGGATGGCGCTCAGATGATTATCAAGAATACTTGTCGCGTGATAGAGAAGTCAATGAGACAGATATGTCATTCTATGCATGGAATGCAAGTAATAATGCGGGACTGTTATCCGGGCCAGGTGAAATTGATGAAGGGGTTTTGGCTCAAGTGGCAACCGTCGGTGGAATAGCCTTTATCTCACTCACAATAGTGATACTAGTGATTGCAATGATAGTTAGGAAGCGTAAGGTTGCAGCCTTGGTCAAGTTGTATGGAGTTCCATATGTGCCAAAGGAATCATCTGCTAGTTTAGAAGCATTACAAGGTTCGGCCGGTTCTTCAGCAATTGGTGGTGTCGAAGCTGATTCTGGATGGGAAGACAGTATTGATAGCCTCGACTTTTCAGCAGAAAACAATACAGAGTTAGAGGCTAATGGTTTGGAAGCAGATGTGTCTGATGAAGAAATGTTAGATGCAGATTCAATATATGGTGATTCAAGTTCCATCGAGGACATTGCAGGAATGCCACAAGCACAAGCTCCTGTTGAGGAAGTAGCCGCAGCAGCACCAGAACCTAGCCAACCTCCAGCACAGACCGCACCACTGCCAGAAGGTGGACTACCGGCCGGATGGACGATGGATCAATGGCAATGGTACGGCCATGAATGGCTTGCGAAGAATGCTAAGTAATGTTTAATCTATCAGAATCATTCATCTTTTGATTCGACAATAGATGCGAGCAATCCGCTGATCAATTCAGATATTGCTGTTACTATCTTTTCGACCATATTTGCTTCGACTTCATCATCTTCAACAACTTCAGGAGTTACAACAGTTTGACAATCCATTACTTCAGTCTCTACTAATTCACCATCTTCAAACAATGTGCCCAATAAGCAGTATTCTCCACTTTCTAATTCCATCTCATCAGTTACTACCCATGTATCAGTAATTTGTAATCCAGTTGATTGCTCAATACCTTCTGAGCCAGAAACGGTGTCAAAAGTCTCAGTAGAAACGATCCACCACTCAATTGTGTAATCTTTAGAGGAATCAAGATTGGAAGCTGTTAGAGATAGAAGAGAAGGAGATGTTGTAGTATCTAATTCAGCATCGAGTGTAGGTGGAATGTAAGGTTGCTCATCCTCATCACCAGTATCGTTGTCTCCACCAGTGTTGTTATCATCATCACCGGTATTGTTGTCTTCACCAGTATTGTTGTCATCATCACCAGTATTGTTGTCATCACCAGTATTGTTGTCTTCATCAGTATCCTCACTAATGTCACAGAAACCGACAGTGATGCCGGCATATTGATTTCCAAGTCGAGTACTTACATCATCCCAGTCGTGAAGGATTCTATCCGCATAACCATTAGAGTCCAAATATGCACCAGACAAGTCATTTCCAAGTTCAAGATTGGTAATTATTTGTGCGAAATGTTCTACAGAGTTTTGATCAACTAATGACACAGAATCAATGTTGAATCCTACACCACCATATTTATTGTAATGCGAATCTGAGAATCCATTAATAGTGATGTAATCGCCATTTAGGTTAGGTGTACTATCAGCGTCGCTTAAGAAAATATCATAGTATTCGTTCCATCCACTGAAATCATAATTAAATCCACCCCAATTTCCTTGCTGGAATCCTGTAATCTCTTGTAATACGGCATTGTTTGTCATTGAAAATGTATACAAATTTGTACCGAGTGTTTGTTCCCTAACTACAACTTCATCGAACATTGAAGGGAATAATTGCCCATCCGGGAATAATTCTTCATCACAGAAATTATCTTCACTGTTGTTATCTCCACCAGTGTTGTTATCATCACTACCAGTATTGTTACCACCTGTACTATTTGATTGGATTGTAAAACAAGCAGTGTCATCATCAACAGGTGTGTATGTATTACCATCATATACCTTTAACAATGCTTCCCAGCAATAATCACCCAATGGAAGACTCAGGGATGAATAGTTCATTCCAAAAGTACTGCCATCTTCACTAATTGGGAAACCCCAGTGTCCATAAGGACCTAGCTGTTGAACACCTAAGTTCATCGATGCCCAGTTATTCCCTCCACCCCATCCTTGAATATCGTAATTCATACCGTTTGAATTATTCAACCATGCGATTAAGGACATTGAATTATTGGAAGGAATCCAACAAGTGTCAAAATATCCATCGAATTGATCTCCTATATTGTAAACAGAATTTACATCAGTGATGTTGACTAAACCATCAATTGGCAGTATAGAACTCACACAACCCATGCCAGCATCGTCATCTCCTAGGTCATCTTCTAATACACATTCATATACATCACGAATAGAAGTGTAAGAATCAGTATTACCCCTTGTCCAGAAAGTTATCTCTTCTCTGAAAGTTCGCAATTCAACAGAGTCTGTATTTGGCCAGAACTTCTGGCAGTACTCGAGTTTGCGGTCGCCGTAATCACTTGAATAGGAAGAACTTGACCACCCGCCTGATACTCCATCAGAGTCGGTCATCCAAACACCATTTTCATTGTGTTGGTTGACTTTACCAGGCCACATTGAAATCCTTGGAGTAGTATCGCTTGTGGTATCAATCATAGGGAGAACAATAAGGATTCCAGACTGTTGTACTTGGTCACCATTTGTTGATTCAGCATCCATTTCCCAACTTACTAGAAGTGTATTTGCCAGAGCCCCAGTTGCATCTAATGTCAGAGTACTTGAAGCTGAACTTACGAAGAATGTTGATACTTGTGTTGGAATGCGATCATCGGTTGGATTGTAATTATTGATGCCATCTTGGTCTATCACTTTGAAAACAGTTAATTCAATAGTTCCAGAATTTAGATTTACTACACAGTCAATATCCATAGTATATGTTTCAGGAGTAACAATAACTCTAGTTAGTTGGCCGTAACTTCTTTGGCCGAAGTCTTCTATGTCTTGTTCATCATAAATGTCGCCTTGACTATCGGTAAGTGATAGGTCACAGACATCTTCAATTCCACCCATGTATGTAGGGCTTGCTGAAGCAAATGCGGTTAATGGTGCTAACAAAAATATCAATGTAACTATGATAGTTTTTGTCAATTTCTTTTTTGAGCTTGCAAGTTTTTGCATGTCTATTTATGTGTCATCCGAAGTATATGAATCAAAGGAAGGGTTCTGTTGGGACATCCCAAATTAATCAATTCCTGTGATGGTATAGGCTTAGAATAAAGAATAAAATTAAAAATTACAACCAAACAATTGGTAATGATTGCTTTAATGCACCGAGTTCTTCACCACTATAAACAGGCTTTCCGTCTAATTTTAGAGTATTCATTATCAGCCACAGAACACCATTCCAGGCGTTCGGGGCAACGAATATTTCAACATGACCACACGCCGCAGCCTCGAGTAATCTCCCTTCATCAGTATTGGTATCAAATAATGCACGGACTAAATTAGCCGCTTGGAATTCAAATCCCTTTGGTCTCCAATCCATCATGAGTTTCACACCTTGAATGGAGCTAGATTTAATCGGTCAGCCAATTGATCAACAGGAACGTCTGCAATATCTTTCATTCGCTGGCGCAATGTGTCAATTTCACCTTGCATCTTTGCGATTTTATGAGCACGTACCAGATCGTTTAGCAAATCGTTTACACTTCTATGCCCACTACTAGTTCGCATTGTGTTAAGTTGTCTTCTTACTTCATAACTTACGCTAATCGATGTCATTCCTTCTGCAGTCATATCTCATCCCTGTTCCGCTGTGCGTTCTATAGCATACTTAAGCCACGCGAAGCAAGTTTAGCAATAATTAGCAATTATGCCACCTTTTTAGTTAGGCGGGGGAGTGAGATTTTGACGGTTTTGTCTATCTAATAATAACCTTGGAACTTCATTAACTCCAAATTCTCTTCTCATCTCTAAGGTTCTTTGATGGAATTCTTTAGCCAAAGTCCAGTATTCTAGCGAACCTGCTCCAGAGCCAGAGTTTGTTGGTTTATTGAGAATAACAGTAGGTGCGCCACTCCATGGGGCTTCTGCGACCTTTACCAATCTTCTAACAGTGGTATTGAATAGTTTGTTAGGCATTTTAGTATTGACTTGGTCACAAACATGGCGACTTAATTTAGAGCGTGAATCAACCATGGTCATCACCACTCCAAAAATCTTCAATTGGCGATTAATTCTTCTTTGGATCATCTTGATTGAATTCATCAGCATGCTAAATCCTTCTAGAGCATAGTATTCCGCTTGAACAGGGACCATTACCCAGTTAGCAGCACACATTGCATTTATCGAAAGTAATCCCAAACTAGGTGGTGTGTCGATGATAATATAATCAAAATTGTCAACGATTGGAAGTAATGCTTCTCTAAGTCGTGTTTCTCTTCCAATCTTGTGGCTCAATTCTATTTCAGCTCCAGACAAATGAATGTCACTTGGCAATAGCCAAAGATTTCCTGATGAAATATTCGCAGGTGCTTTCTTACCACCATTACGTAAACTCCAAGCCGCTCTCATCGCTTCTGTTAATTTTTTAGGAGATAATAGATACTCATCCATTAGTGGTAATTCATCCCCTAAATCGTTACTCAACAAATCATATGTGGTTTTTTTGACTGATTTTTTCTCAACACCAAATGATGTTGCACAATTTCCTTGAGGGTCCAAATCGATTAACAGAACCTTTGCAGGAGGTAGTCCCATTTTCCTATTTCCCTTCGCTAGGGCTGCCGCTAAATTAACAGCAGTTGTAGTCTTTGCACAACCTCCTTTTTGATTTGCAACTGCTACAACCATTTTGTACGGATTCATGTAATCACCTCTTACGATGTTGATGAGGGGACTCCCCCCCTTTCAATGCAAGCCTTGAGATTGGCCAAATCAAGCCGATTGAATAACAGGTACTGGAACTTCGGACAGGATTTTTCTGACAATATGCATACCAGTAATTCCTCGTATCTTCGCTTCCGGCTTCATGTTAATTCTGTGGCTAATAATTTGTAGTGCAATACCTTTGATGTCATCTGGAATGACATAGTTGCGTCCAGCAATTGCTGCTGCTGCGCGTCCAGACTTGAATAATGCCTGTGAAGCACGAGGTGATACACCATTTGTTACTCGGTGGTCTTCACGTGTTCTCTGAACAACTTCAACGATATAGGATAGAATTGCAGGGTCTACATGAACTGTTTCCAATGCTTTCTGCATTGCAACAACCTTCTTTGGAGAAGTAATTTGTTCAACATCGTGACCATCTTTTCCACGCATCTTTCTGCGAGCTAAGATCGCTTTTTCTTCAGCACGGTCTGGATAACCCATACTCATCTTCATCAAGAAACGGTCCATTTGTGCTTCAGGAAGCGGATATGTACCTTCTTGTTCGATTGGGTTTTGAGTTGCAATAACAACGAATGGTGCAGGTAACTTGTGAGTAATACCCTCAATAGTAACCTGCTTTTCTTCCATCGCTTCAAGCAAAGCAGCTTGAGTCTTTGGAGGCGCTCTGTTAATCTCGTCAGCTAGTAAAATGTTAGTGAATAGAGGTCCAGCTCGTAACTTAAAGTCTCCAGATTTTTGGTCATACATGTATGTACCCATAATATCTGAAGGTAGTAAATCCGGAGTGAATTGAACACGCTTGAATTTACATCCAAGTGCTTGAGCAAAGGTATTGGCAAGGAGTGTCTTTGCTAGTCCAGGGAAATCTTCAAGCAACATGTTTCCATTGCTCAGTATACCAACAGTAACTCTCCTCAAATTTTCATTCTTTCCGATGATTACTTTACTAACTTCATTCATCAAACTGTTAGAAATTGCAGCTACAGTTGCAATCAAGTCTTGTGCTTGGCCTGCTGGTGCTGCAGCCTGTGTTGGTTGAAATCCTGCTTCCATGATAATTAACCCCTAAGGACATATTGCGTCCCTACCTTTCCGTATATGAATGTGCGCGGTAATTATGTCGCTTAATCTCATCACAATTCTGCACCCAAAACGCAATACTGGGCTCAATAAACCGATATTATCCATCCTGTAGGAACAATGTTTAAGGGGGTTCTTGAAATCAAAAGGCCATGAGTCATTTTTCAAAGGTAGTATTGTTGTCAATTATAACCATTTTATTACTGCCTGCAGTGCAAGCGGAACAAACATTTCCTATTGAACCGGAAGGAGAATGGTATGTTTTAGATGCTGCAGATGTCTTTGATAACCAAACTGAAATGCAGATGAGTAGCGATTTATCCGATATTAGGAATCGGACAAATACACTTGTTAGAGTCGTTACAATAGAATCGATGGCTGATTATGGAGTAGATGAAGGTCGTGAATATTTCATGGGTGATGGTGGATATGCAAGACAAATGTTTCAACACTACAACATGGAAGGAAATGAAGAAAAAGCAATAATGATTACTTTTTCAGAACAAGATAGAAAATTCAAATTCGTAATGCCGGACCATAATGCAATTCAACAAAAAAGGTCTGGTGAAGTGTATTACGATTCTGTGCAGCCAGCCCTTTCTGAGAATGAATGGAAATGGGGGACGGAGTTAGCAATTATCTATACGGAAGAAATTATTGAAGCAGAAGCAGTTGATGATTTGGTTGTATTGGCAATGTTTTTGATTCCATTTGTTCTATGTATTACTTTGTTCTATTTGGCTTACAATAAAGCCAACCGTTACAAAACAACTGGACTTGAAGCAGTGATTGCAGAACAAAGAATAATCCAAGAAATGACAAAGGCAAGAGGAATGAAGGTAATGGAGCATTTGGAGAAAAAGGAATCGGGTACCTTCCAAATGGAATTCTTAGATCAATTAAACACAGTCACTGAAGGTTACCCATCTCCTGAAGCAGGCTCGGGCAGAGATTATGCAAAGGAGGCGATAGTCTACAAAATCAAGAAAGATTTTGATAAGGCCTCTATTGGAATAAACACTAGGGCGGATGAGTTAGGAATTGGATATGATTTACCCTTAGAATACGCTGAAGCAGAACAGGATTTAATCGAATTAAATAAATTTGAAGCATTTACAAAAGCTACATTCCCCTTTTCATTTACTTTCGGATTGATTATTCCTGCTGTCATTGGATTTTTTAATTTCTTAGATAGGCCGATTGATGCGTTCTATTTTTATGATGACATTATTTTCTCCGGTATCATATTCTTAGTGATAACAGGAATAGCATTTGCAGTGAATCGGTCAATGCTAAAAGATGTCGGCTTATTTTTTCCAATAGCATTCTTGGTTAACAAAAGCACTGAAGTTCACAAACTTGGGACTTCCGGATGGGGCGATATTAGTTCCAGCAGGCTATCTTCTGGAATTGTATTGGCTGGAATAACTACTGCAATGATAGCCTCCCCAAGATGGACTGTCACAGTATCAGGTGTTGATGAATATGGAAATAACATGTATGATTACAATGAGCACAGTCACAGTAGTGGTGGCAGTAGTTGCGGTAGTAGTTGCGGTAGTAGTTGTGGTGGCGGTTGCGGCGGTGGCGGTTGCGGCGGCGGTGGCGATTTCTGAATAAGTGAAGGCGCGATAATGGAAGTTGAGATTCTTGATGCACCGGTTGACGGAATAATTCCAGTTGACACGCATCGAAGATTACTGGATTACCATATCGGGCCTATGGATATTGAATTAACATTCAATCATAGGCTTGCTCACGAAAATGGCTGGAGTCATGGTTATGCAGATTATGTGGTTGAAGAATACAAGCGTTTTGCATATTTGTGTACTCATGGTAATCAAGTCTGTACTCCATCAAAAGATGTTGACCAAGCATGGCATTTACATCTAACATATACCAATGATTATTGGAATAGATTTTGTCCTAAATTACTTGGTAAAGATTTGCATCATGGACCTACAATTGGTGGAATGGAAGATGAAATGAAGTATAAGCAGCATTATGTTGAAACTTTGCAATTATATGAATCTGTATTTGGACGCAAGCCTCCAAGCAATATTTGGAAAGATGTTGATACGAGGTTTTCCCATGATAGTAACTCGCAGTGGGTTGACTTAGCAAGCAATATCGTTACTTCAAAAAATAGTCTTTTGATCAAGATAACTTCTGCAGCA
>JAACCR010000022.1 GCA_009937205.1 Methanobacteriota archaeon
CAAATGCCGGAATTGGCTTAACCAATTACAGGAATAGTTTGCTATTGCAAACATCACCTCCAACACTTTCAACTGTAACCATTCGGCAAACCAAAAATAATTGCAGGTGACCCGTTTTAGGGATGATTTCCACCGAAGTGTTATAGTCGGGGATGAGGCGTGAGCAAATTGCTTCAAGGGGGCTGAGTTCATGGCGAGGAAGAAAGGAAAAGGAGGGGGCAAGCGTAAGCGAGCACAACAACGTGCACAATATGACGAATTGGACAAATATCCAGTGATACCTCCTCACGCCTTTGCTCGTATCGTTCGTGACAAACAAACCCTAAACATTCTCTACCAAATCATCGAACCTCCGTTGACTAAGAAAGAACAAGAACAGCGCGAAGAAATCATGGATATTTTCATCCGTTCTCTAACTGCAAACATCGAAGAAATCGATGCAGATCCTGATGCTTATCTAAGAACCGCACTTGACAAGGTCATCAAATCCTACGGGATGAAAATCAATAAAAAATCTAAGTCGAAAATGTTCTATTACCTACGCAGAGATTTGATTGGTTATGGGAAAATGGATATGTTGATGCACGATATTAACGTTGAAGATATTTCATTGGACGGTACCAATGTGCCTATTTTCGCATATCACAGAAAGTTCGAATCAATTGAGACTACTTGTGTTTGGGAAACAGATCATGAATTAGAATCCTATGTAATTAAATTGGCACAACGTTGTGGCAAGCATATTTCAGTTGCGGAACCTTTGCTAGATGCTACGCTAATGGATGGTTCTCGTATTGTGATGAAATTGGGAAGAGAAATATCAACACGCGGTTCAGCATTCTGTATTAGAAGATTCAAGGATGACCCTTTCTCTCCAGCCGATATTGTTGCGTTTAGAACAATGTCTTCCTTGATGGCGGCTTATCTTTGGGTATGCTTCCAAAATGAAATTCCAATGCTATTCGTAGGTGGTACGGCATCTGGTAAGACTACAACCTTGAATGCGTTGTGTATTTTTATCCCCTGGCAGATGAAGATTGTATCAATTGAATCTACTCGTGAAGTTAACATCCCTCAACCAAACTGGGTTCCTGGTTTGACAAGACAAGGTTTTGGTGGTGAAAGCAAAGATGGTGAAATCGGAGAATTCCAGTTGTTAAAGGCAGCTCTTCGGGAACGGCCAGAATATATTATTGTTGGAGAGATTCGTGGTGCTGAGGCTTATGTTCTATTCCAGGCAATGGCAACTGGGCACTGTGCTTACTCTACAGTTCACGCAGACTCAGTTCCATCACTAGTCCATCGTTTAGAAAACAAACCGATTGACATTCCGCGTGTATTAATTCCGGCTTTGGAGGCATGTAGTATTCAAATTCAGACTCGTATTAATGGCCGTCGTGTACGACGTACAAAGCAAGTAGTTGAGATTGTGGGTATTGATCCGAATTCAATGGAAATTATCACCAATGAAGTATTCCGCTGGGATGTAAACACAGATGATTATATCTTCTCTGGAAAGTCCTATGTCTTAGAAAAAATCATGGTCAAAATCAATTTCAGTCAAGAAGAGATGAGGAGAGAGCTTCGAACAAGAAAGCGAATTTTGGAATGGATGGTTTTGAACGATATTCGTAAAGCCGATCAAGTGGCACAATTAGTAACGGAATACTATGTCCGTCCAAAAGAAATCCTTGCTCGTGTTGATGGACTTCGTTGAATCATTGAGGTGAGAGAAAATGGATTTGACAGCATGGCAAAGAATCTGTAACCGGATTCTAGGCGGCGTTCTCAAATCAAAAGCAAGAAAAGACAAGGAGTTGTCTGAAAACCTAATCAAGGCTTCAATGCCGATTATGCCGGAAGTCTTCCTAGCAACGACAATTGTTACATCATTTGCGATAATGGCGATATCTTGGGCCTTTGTTGCAATCTTTTTCATTCCAGACATAGGTGTAATAGCTTATTGGGAAGGAATTCAAGATCCTGCAACCGAACTACCTTGCTATGAGTGGGAGTATTGGTATCCTGAATTAATGGATTCTTCAAAACCTGGTAATGGTTGTCCTGATTTCGCTTACCAAGTATTCCCTTCAAACGCGGCAGCGATGATTGTTATTGTTGGAGGGTTGTTAATTCCGTATTTCGGATATAAGTACAATAAAGGCGCTCCTGCAAGAGAAGCAACGCGAAGAGGAGACATGATTGAAAAATACCTTCCATATGCTGCATCATATACAGCCGCAATGGCAGCAGCAAACGCAACCCCTTCCAAGATTTTTCGCTCTTTGGCAATGAATAAAGAGATTTATTTGGATGTGTCAGATGATGCTGCGATGGTCTACAGAGATGTAACATTGCTTGGATATGACTTGATTTCAGCGATGAAACTGAGTGTTGACAGGGCTCCTTCGGTTTGGCTAACTGAGTTTTTCCAAGGTATGGTCGGAACTCTAACAGCAGGAGGTCAGTTGAAATTATTCTTCTTAAATCGTGCAGAGCATTATATGCGTGAGAATAGAACTCGACTAGGCCAATTCCTTGAATCGATCGCTTTGCTTGCAGAATCATATATTGTAGTTGCAGTTGCTATGCCTCTGTTCCTGATAGTGATGCTTGTCATTATGTTCTGGGTATCCGGTTCAGGTGCACAAATGTCTGAAGGAATGCTCTATGGAATCGTTCTAGGATTCATTCCGATGATTCACGTAGCATATGCGATATTAGTTTGGACTAGCAGTAAGGAGCAAGATATGTGAGGAGGTGAATATATGGCGAAAAATAAAAAGAACAAAATCACCGTCAAATTAGACTTCCCTAAGGATGACACTACCTTGGCTAAATTATACGCTATACTGGCGTTTTCAATTATCATTGGGCTGAGTTGTGGTGTAATGTGGATTGCCAATTCTGGGTTCGTACCTACTTCTAATGGTGAACCAATGTTTACAAATTTGTATTGTGGAGCAACAGCGCAGGACCCTGTCACAGGAGAGGCAATGGGTCAGCATTTCAACACCAATCAAAAGCCGAGTTATGAAGCTAACAATTCCTGTGCAATTCTGCAAGATGAACCGGATCGTGTTACTTGGGTTTCTGATGAGTGGAATGGAATTACTAAACGAGGTAAAAACTTCGATGTACCCGGAGTTGAAAAAGAAGCCACCGGAGGGGTTGCTTTGCAACAACCGTTGTGGCTCAACTGTTCGGTTTTAGCCGATAGCCCTACAGAGTATACCGTCGCGATTAGAAATCAGTATTCTGATGTCATTGAACATTTCAATGGAACAACTGGAAAAGATAATGAAAAATGTGAAATCAATATTCAGAGTATAGAACCCGATACGCGTTATGAGTTGGTTATATTCTCAAACGAAGAAGGAAAATATCTTTCAGAATTCAATTTTGATATGACCGTACATTATTATGATGGAATTCCTACCAATATGAATAACAAATCATATTGGCTTGGGCCATCACTGCTAGGTGGAAATATTCATCCACTTATTTTCCTTAATTTCTTTGGATTTACATTCTTTTTCTTGATATTCCCAGCATCCTATTATTGGGAAAAGGTTGAGGAAGAGAAGAACCGTGTGGAAGAAAAATTCCCAGATTTCCTTAGAGATTTAGCAGAGTACTGGAAAGGTGGTTTGTCGATGACGGTTGCAGTTCAAACGCTGGCAAGGTCAGAATATGGTGCCCTAAATGACGAAGTCAAGAAAATGTCAGACCAATTATCATGGGGTGTCAAGTTTAGTGATG
>JAACCR010000117.1 GCA_009937205.1 Methanobacteriota archaeon
AAAGATTCCACCGTTGACACATATTGCAATAAAGAAGTAGTCGAAGATAATGATGATTGGTGCTTGGACCTTGCCGATTACATCAAATTACCTGCATTTGGAAATGCACCAAGCCATCCACTAATGTACCAGCCTAATTCAATCTCAGATTCAGATAGAGCCGCTATTGTATCTGCATTGGTAGAACTACAAGAGAGTGAAGATGGGCGTTCAATTTTACAAAATATTCTCAATACCCCTGGAATAGTTGAAAGCACTACTGAGCTACATTTAGACTCATATTCTGGTCTAATTTCGCACGTTCCTGGGATCTCACAATACATGGAAGGCAAATACCAAGCATGAGAAAAGACAATCGCTGGAGAAATTAATATGGCCAAATTGTTAGCAAAGTTAGTTGATGTTTCTGTTGGCTATGAAACAACTTTGATTGATGAGATTAATCTAGAGATTTACTCAGGTGATGTTATTGCGGTATTGGGCCCCTCTGGAATCGGGAAAACAACACTGCTGCGAACTTTAGCAGGATTGGTTAGACCCATCTCAGGTTTTGTGGAATTGAAAGTAAAACGCCGAGGAGGTTTAGGGTATATTCCCCAAAGACTCGGATTAATTGGTAATATGAGTGTCCGTTCAAATGTTGAAATGGGTGCAAGAATGCATGCGTCAAAATGGTTGCCTCCAATATTCCCCTTGCCCAAAAAGTTACGACCAATAGTTGACAAAGCATTGCGCAATTTTGATTTAACTGATTTTTCTAATCAGCCTGTTAGGACGCTATCCGGTGGCCAGCAACGTAGGGTCGCAACAGCAAGAACTGATGCGCAACAACCCAAACTCGTTCTTGCAGATGAGTTCTTAGGGGAATTAGACGATGACAATGTTGAAATTGTTATGAGGACTGTTAAAGCGACGATTAAAGAGAAGAAATCGGCTTTAGTAATGGTTGAACATCATGAAGAGTTGGCGTATCAAGTTGCCAATCGGATTTGGAGAATTGTTGGTGGTAAATTGATTGAGGAGGATATTCAATGAATACAAGAGTTTTCGTAACCGCTTCAATATCCTTGCTTTTAGCGTTGATCACATTCAATGATTTAGTTGGTGATTGGGGCCGATTAGAAGGTGGATGGAGCAATCTGGTAATTTTCTTTGATGAATCATTGTGGCCACCTAACTGGTCTGTATTAGAAGCACAATCATATCCAGTTTGTGAAGAGAGAGTAGGTCTATTTTGTTCAGTTGCATGGATTGGTATGGTTGAAACTATCAAAATTGCCTTTGTGTCAACTGCTTTTGGTTTTATTATCGCCTTACCTTTGGCAGCCTTTGCTGCAAATAATTTATCTCCAAAGTGGGTTTCATTTCCTGCGCGAGTAATTCTCTCGGCAATGAGAAGTTTACCGTCAATAATTTGGGCAATATTATTTGTTATTATCTTTGACATCGGTACACTTGCAGGGATATTTGCAATGACATTTTACACAGTTGGCTATCTAGGTAAATTGCAATTTGAATCTATAGAGGGAATTACAAACGCACCTCTTGAAGCATCGAGAGCGATGGGAATGACTCGTGCAGAAATAACTTATTTAGTTGCGATACCTGAATCTGCAAATAATTTACTATCTCATCTTATGTTCATGTTTGAATATAATGTAAGACATGGAACTGTAATCGGTTTAGTCGGTGCGGGTGGTATTGGATTATACCTCAATACCTAGCTAAAAATGTTACAATACGATAAGGTGGTTGCATTGTTGATTATCGTATTCATAGTGGTTGTTTTGATAGATATGTTGTCGATGATAATACGCTCTAAATTCACAGAAGAAGGAGATGTGCAAAGACCCTCTTGGTCTACAATTCTTCTTCCAGCAAAGATGGCATCATCGCATCATCACGGCAACTTTGTCCATCAAGAAGATGGTTCAGAAGAATAAATTTTATTCAACTGCAATATGTAGTGAACCATCTTTGTAAAAGACTTGAATACGGTCAGGGACTTTCTTTGTCAGTGAAGCAATAGCTTCGTAAACATCATCATCTTCAACTTCAAAAACCTGTGCAGCATCCTCTGTCGACCAAGGAGTTAGGTGGAAATCTGATTGACGTAGCCACTCAAATAATCTAGCTTCTAACTCTGTCAATTCCGCCGCCATAGTATTGCCACAACGCTACCATTCAAAACAGCACCGCAGAATAAGCAGTTTTACAAATATTCAACTCAGCTGAGATTAACCATTCTTCGACAGCATTCTTCGGCATCAATGTCGCCATTGAGTAATGTATTCAATGCCTTGGTGAATGGAATCTCAATATTGTCATCTTCTGCTCTATCAATGAACATCCTTGTTGCTCTTACACCTTCAGCAACCATGTGCATTTCTTCCAATGCTTCATCTAGTGTTAATCCAGTTCCCAGTTTTTCACCCATAGTACGATTTCTTCCATGCGGTGAAGTTGCAGTAACATAAAGATCTCCTAATCCAGCTGGTCCGAATGCAACTTCTGCTCTTGCGCCTAGTTGGGGTAGTAATAAGCAACCTTCTTTGAATCCAGCCATAAAAATCGCAGCCTTGAGATTATCGCCACCTAATGTGCCAACTTGCTTCAATCCATCAACTAAGCCACATGCAAGTGCAACTACATTTTTGAAAGCACCCCAAAGTTCAGCACCGATTGGATCGGAGGCAGGATGTAAGATGAAAGTTTGAGTGGTTAATGTCTTTGCTAATTTTTTGGCAACAGAAACATCTTCACTTGCAACCAATGCAGTAGTCATCACTCCTGCAGCGGCTTCTGGTGCGATGGTTGGACCAGTGACTACCGCCAAAGGATTAGCCATACCAGCAGCAGCTAATTTTTCTTGAATGGCATGTGAAATCATTTGGTTATCAGGGGCTAATCCCTTGGCTAAATCGAGAATAACGTGTCTTGGGCGTAGGTGTGGAATCACTTGGTCTACTACATCCAAAATAACCGAAGAAGGTACTGCAAGAACCACAACTTCAACCCCGTCTAGGGTATCTGCAATATGCATTGATACATCCATGCCTTTGAGAGATAGTTTTGGAAGATACTTGTGATTGATATTTTCCATTGTTATGGATTCATAAACTTCTGACTCAATAGTCCATCCTTTGACCTTATGACCCTCATCAAGCCACATTTTAGCGATAGCGCTACCCCAATTTCCGAGGCCTAAAATTCCAATGGACACCATGTCAACCAATAGTCACCCTGAACCCTTTGCTTAAGTCGCTTACCACTGTAAGATAATGGTACAGTTAAGTTTTACAACTTATTTGCTAATGCCAAATCAGAAAAGATCATCATCAGCATCTTCTAAATTAATTGCTTCTTTCTTATCTTTTTTAGATTTCTTAGTAGCAGGCTTTTCTTCAACAGCAACGGTTTCCTTTACAGCAGGTGATTCTTCAACCGCTTCAAGATGCATTTGTTGTTGTGCTTTACGAGCAGCGATTGCATTCTCAGAACTTCCGCTTTGAAGGGTGAGTGCTATCCTCCTATCCTCGCGAGCCTTGCGCTCAAGTTGTCTATGGCGTGATTTTTCGATATTTTGTAGCATATACATGGCATCGTGTTCTAGCAATGGTGAATCCGAGATCAAGGTGATATCTAACCATCCACCATCTTCAACGATGAAATCTGCCAGTGGTTCAAAGTTCAAGTCAGACTTCTTGATTTGAGTATAATGCATTGCATTTCCACCGCGGTGGTCTACTCCAGAGAAGTGACAATAGAATTCCTTTGTTCCAATAGATTCTCTTACCTGGTCAAACAATTCTCCGTAATCCTCAGAGGTTCTCATTCTTCCATGGCCTCGGGCGTGAATGTGTGCAATATTTAGGACAGGTATTGTGCCTTCAACGTGATTGACAACTTCTAGAACTTCTTCTAAACTACCCCACAGTTCTTGCCTTCCAGATGTTTCAACTCCAATTTTAGACGGAGTGCCATCCTTTATCCAAGGGAATACTGGGAATTCATCTTCGTCATCATGCCATATTTCGGCAACTCGATCGACAATTCCTGCGAATACATTAGCAACTTGCTCGTTAGCAGCAGTTCCACGACCCATGTCACCATAATGGCCAGCGTGTAAAGTGATATGGCGAGCATTGATTGTACGGGCTGCTTGTAAAGTGGATTCAATCTTGGTTAGACTTCGACCCCTCTCAACTTTGTTACCCAATAATTCTGAATAATAGGGTCCATGAATGTTCATTTCAAACTCTGTTTTGTTTGAAAGTACACCAGCTTGCCAATATTGCTCAAAGTGATTTGGAGCAACCATACGAACGGTTTGAACTTCCATTGTTTCCAATCCGAGTGAAATGATATCATCCATTCCTTCAACAATTGTCCTACCTTTACAGGACAATGGAATTCCGGCTGGACCTAACTTGATTGGCATAGCATGACCCCCCCGCAGAACCAACCCAATTGTCGCCTCTCCTTAACCCCTTTCTGTTGGCTGTTTGCCAAATCTATTATTTTTCTTCCCATTTCACTATAATAGAAGATACGACTATCTATGAAGTAGGGGCATAACGAGTGGTCATGGACGAGGCGGTAACTAGGGCTATTAACGCCTTCAAACTTGGCAATCCGATTTGCCTTTTCGACTCTGAAAACAGGGAAGGGGAAACCGATTTATTATTTCCTGGACAATTCGCTCAGCCTGCGGCAATGCGTCAATTGAGAAAGGATTGTGGAGGATTACTCTTTTTGGCAATAGGACATGATGTAGGAGATTTTTTATGATACGGAGTTCTCCGAGATCTACACACCCATCCTGCATTGGTTTCAGATAATTTGGTACTAAAGGAATTAATTACCAATGATTTACGTTATGATTCACGCTCAGCATTTACACTTTCATTAAATCATCGTGGAACATATACTGGAATTACAGATCACGATAGAGCTTTGACAACACGCCGTTTTGCAGAATTATCAGAAGAATGCCAACAGGCTGGAATTAGCGGAGAAGAAGCCAGAAAAGCACTTGGTAACGAGTTTAGGACACCAGGGCACATTCCGGTTTGCAGGGAGTCGGAAGGCGGATTATCTCGCCGACAAGGACATACTGAATTAGCGGTAGGGCTGGCGCGTCTTGCTAACATGACTCCTGTGGTCATCGGCGCAGAGATGTTACAGCCAGATGGTGATGGAGCATTGTCAGTAAAGGATGCACGTGCTTGGGCTATGCAGAGAGACATACCATTCCTCGAAGGGGCACAATTAATCGATGCTCTAAATTTATAATTTACCAACCGATATTGAAAAGAATAGCAACCTGTTGCAAGTGATGAGGTGAGACGATGAAGAGGGTAATGGCGGTTGGAGTTTTTGACTTACTCCATGCAGGACATTTGCACTACTTAGAGCAAGCCAAAGCATTGGGAGACCACCTCACAGTAGTTGTTGCACACGATGATACGGTGCGAAAGAGAAAGCATGAACCGGTTACCGGACAAGCCTTGCGCCGTAGAATGGTTGAAGGATTAAAACCAGTAGATGATTCACTAATTGGTAATCCCCCAAATGTACCGATTTTTGATATCTTACCAATTGTTAATCCCGATATCATTGCGCTTGGTTATGACCAAATACATGCGGTAGAGAAAATAAAATCCCAATTATTGGCATTAGGTCTTGATTCTATAGAAGTCACTAGGGTTGAAGGTCTTAATGATGATCTAGATGGTACTCGTAAGATTATTGCCCGAATATTAGAATTGGCTGCAGAGAGAAAACAATCCGATGACTCAAAGGATGGTGAATGAATGTTCACTGGAATCGTTCAAGGCATTGCAACAATCAATGCCACTTCACAAAGCGATTCGGTTATGAACTTGACAATCACTTTGCCAGAAACTGAAAACCTACAAGTTGGTGCAAGTGTTAGTATCGATGGAGTATGTTTAACAGTGACTTCAATAGATGGTTCAAATGTCAATTTTGATGTTATTGCAGAAACATTGCACAGAACAACACTCTCAGACTTGGAAATGGGTAGTGAAGTTAATTTTGAACGAGCACTTCGTTTTGGAGATGAGTTGGGCGGTCATTTATTGTCCGGCCACATTATGTCGGCTGGATTGATTCATTCGATTACAGAAAATGGTGGAGGTAAAGACATATCTATTATCGCTCCACCTTCATTACAAAAGTACATCATTGAGAAAGGATTTGTCGCAATAGATGGTATTTCATTAACAGTTGGAATAGTGGAATCAAATATCTTCGCACTGCATATCATCCCTGAAACTCTCCGCATAACGACTTTGGGTTCAAAACAAGAGGGTGACGCAGTGAACATTGAGATAGATTCAAACACTCAAACAATCGTATCTACAGTAGAGAGAATACTTGCAGAGAAGTGATATCATGGCTAAAATTTCTATTATTTGTGGATCGTACCATAAGGAACAAATTTCCCGAATGCTAGAGTTTGCTCAGCAAGAAGCGGATCTCTTAGGTTTAGAAATTGTTGAGGTAGTGTGGGTTCCAGGTTCAATGGAAATCCCTCTCGCTCTTGAAAGACAATTACGTAGAGATGAAATCGATGCAGCCGCATGCTTGGGAATTATTGAGAAAGGACAAACAAAACATGGTTTAGCAATGGGCCAAGCAGTCACTAAAGCAATAGTTGATTTACAATTAAAACACGACAAACCAATCGGTTTAGGAATTATCGGACCGGGTGCAAAGCCGGAACATATTGAGCCGCGTATTGAACCTCATGCTAGAGCTGCAGTTTCTGCAATTTCTTCAATGCTGTGAGTTTTCTCTTTCTTCAAAATATGCCAACACACAGCGCCAAGAATGATCGCTTGTGGCCAGAAGAACCACCATTCACTCCATCTGGCTCCATCTATCATGAAATCGCTGAATGGATATAGGAATGGGGTTGGAAAGAAACTAATCGTATGGCCAGGAATGTCCAATAAGATATGGAAAAACCAAGGTAAGACAAATATCCATGCCATATATTTAGGATTTTCATGATTCTTTGCCTTTAGAATGTACCAGGCAGCTAGAAATAAAATTAATACAATTGTCAAAGAATGAGACCATTGATAGATACTCCACGCGATTGGTAGGTCGGAAGTAACTGTATTTTCATCCACTTGGACCGGCTTTATGCTATAGATTAAACCATAAATAGCCGAAGGTACGAATGCGACTAAATCAGGAAGGACCCCCATGGGTCCACTGACTTTCCACGATATCTTGCCTCTGGTTAATACCATCCCCCATAGCCAGTGTGAAATTACATCCATGTCTCTAGGGCGGCATTGTTTTACTCTTGAATGTTGATAGACAATGTTCAAGGATTCTATTCTCTCCGCAAAGGATATGGGCGACGATATACACAATGTAATCATCATCGGAAGTGGACCTGCTGGATACACTGCTGGACTCTATGCTGCACGTGCGATGTTAGAGCCCCTAATGTTCGCTGGATATATGTCGGGAGGGCAATTAATGCTCACAAGTGATATTGAGAACTTCCCTGGCTATCCACAAGGTATTGGCGGCCCTGAGATGATGATGGAATTACGAGAACAAGCAGAACGCTTCGGACTAAAGGTCGAGGATAAAAATGTTGAATCAGTAGATCTTTCAGAGAAACCATACAAAGTTATAGTTGAGGGTGAGGCATTTTTGACTCATGCAATAATCGTTTCAACCGGTGCAGAATCCATTTGGCTCGGTGCTAAAGGTGAAGCAGAGCAGAAAGGACGGGGAATTTCAACATGTGCTACATGTGATGGAGCTTTCTTTAGAGACGAGGAAGTATTGGTTATAGGTGGTGGAGATTCTGCTTGTGAAGAAGCAACATTCTTGACTCGCTTTGCAAGTAAAGTTACACTCATCCATCGCAGAGATGTTTTCAAAGCATCAACAATAATGTATGAAAGAGCATTAAATAACGACAAGATCGAAATCAAAACCTTTAGACAAATTAAGGAATGGTTAAGTGATGAAAAAGGGTTGACTGGAGCTGTTATTGAAGATCCACGAGATGGTACAACATCAACAATAGCGGCAACGGGGGCATTCATTGCGATTGGCCATACTCCAATTACTTCATTCTTAGAAGGACAAGTAGAAACTGATGGAGAAGGATACATTTTGCATAAGAAACACACTATGACTTCGGTCGAAGGTGTATTTGCGGCTGGAGATGTAGTTGATACCCGTTACAAACAGGCTATTACCGCTGCTGGGATGGGATGTCAGGCAGCAATGGATGTTGAAAAGTGGCTAGAAGATAACGTCGAGTGAGACACATTTCACTTCTCCGGCGGATTCATTGCTATGATGCCGCTGGCCGGTCTATGGTCGACCTGTCTCGTCATGCTCGGCATATTTCATTGCCACAAGTTGGCATAGCGGGCCAACAAAAATTGTCAGATGCCAGTGTTCTTGTTGTAGGAGCGGGAGGATTGGGGAGTCCTGCATTACTTTACTTAGCGGCAGCAGGTATTGGTAGAATAGGAATTATCGATGATGATACAGTAGATATTTCTAATTTACAAAGGCAAATTATTCATAGCACAAATAATGTTGACAAATCTAAGTCTCAATCTGCAATGGAGAGTATTAATTCTCTTGACCCAGCAATCCAAGTTATTTCTATAGAAGAAAGGCTTACTCCTACTAATGCGATTGAATTATTACAGCAGGACTGGGATGTGTTGATAGATGGAACCGATAATATTCCTACTCGTTATTTGATAGATGATGCTTGTTCAATACTAGGAATACCTTGGGTTTACGGTTCAATTCATCGTTTTGAAGGACAAGTTACAGTGTTCAATCATAACGATGGAGCATGTTACCGAGACTTATTTCCTGAAGCTCCACCTGCTGATGCAGTTCCTAATTGTGAAGAAGGTGGTGTTCTAGGAGTCTTGCCAGGTGTTATTGGTTCAATACAGGCTACGGAAGCGATTAAGATAATATTGGGAATTGGGAAATCTTTGTCGGGCCGTCTTTTAATTTATGATGCAGAAAGAATGGAATTCAATATCTTGAAATATTCAAAAAGTACTGATAGAGAGCCAGTATTGGATTTAAAAATGGTTACTGAAATGTTTGATTCAAGCCAATGGTGCGCAACGGATTTGAATAATGTTGAAATCGTTAATGAGCAAGAAGTTCAAAAAGGAAAAGCCAACCAAGAGGAAATCATGATTGCCGAAATCACCATGGAAGAAGTAATTCAAAAGAGAGAGAATGGATGGTCGCCGTTTATTTTAGATGTACGTTCTGAAATGGAATATGATCAAGCAAGAATTGCTACAGTCGATCTACAGATTGAACATACCAATGTACAGTCCATAGTGAATGATTTACCTGCAGATAGAGATCTGTTGGTTCACTGTAGATCTGGTATGAGGTCACAAATAGCAATAATGCTTCTAGCACAATCCGGCTTTGATTCTTCGAGAATGTTCAATCTAAGTGGTGGCATCATAGCATGGAGTGCTGCCAAGCCTGATGAAATCATCAACTGAGGCAAAGAGAGATTATTTGGTTTTTTGAAGACTAGCAACAAACTGCCTAGAATCGTCATTTGAAGGGGAGAGTTTGAAGGCTAATGGCCAACCCCTATGGGGTTGAAGAGGTGATTTCATGGCAAAGGTGATCGTTGCAGATGAGAATGAAGGTCGTCGTAATCTCCTCGGATCATCACTGGAAAGAGAAGGGTTTGAGATTACACGTGCTAGTACTCTTCGCCAAGCTGAAGGTACGGCCCTAGCAACAATGCCCGAAGTAGTACTGCTAGAAGGGGATTGGAGTACTGGTGATGTTATCGATGCCAGTCAGCGTTTAATGAGTGATCCTGAATTTGCATTCAAATGCCGCATAGTCGTATTATCGCGAAATGTGACTGATGATTTTTTGCTGACTGCTGCGAAAGCAGGGATTTCAGAAGTAATGTCAAAACCGATTGATATGCCTACATTGGTTGAACAAATTGGTAAACATACTCGTAAGCAATTTGTTCCACCACCCGCTGATGTCGATAGTGGAATCGGTGGTGGAGGATCTTTCGATGTTGGAATGATGATGGGCGATGGTAAATGGGCCCTTCCAATGCTGAAAGGTTTGGTAAATCCTGAAAAAATCAATACAGATTTCATCAATGAAATAATGCAGCAACTAGGTGAAGAAGGAATAGAAATTGATGAGGAAATAGATTTGTCGATGATGTCTTCTATGCTAAGAATCGCCTTGAATAGATTAGTAGGAGAGGCGAGCGAAATATCAGTTCAAGCAGAATCAAAAGATGGTGATGCAAGCGAATCAGAAAAAGACACATCTTCAATACCTTCATTCAAACAAATGAGTAAAGGCAAAAACACACTAGGCGGTGGTGTAAAGCCCTCTAATAAACTCAAACAGAGTTCTTCAATGGAAAATATTCTTCAAAATCAAGCGGATAATATTGAAGATGAAATAATCGAAATAATGGATTCAATTCTCGAAGAAGAACCTGATTTAATTGCTATCCATGAAGATGAGTTTAAGGTCAAAATCGACCCTCAAGTTCTGAAAATGACAAAATTGACAACTGAAATTGTACATGATTTGATGTGGAGTCTTGGCCGACCAGGTGCTGTTTCAGATTTGACATTAATGACCCAAATCGAAGATGCTGCGAAATTAACTAGAGAAGTTCTTGATTCTTTACCAGAATTGGAGGAGGAAGAATGAATGTCCAAGAAAGAAAGATGGCATTTGCCTTTCCAGCCTTAATCATGGCTTTATTCGTCAATTATCTCGGATATGCCTTCATCGTACCGATATTACCAGCGTGGCAAGAATTATTTGGTTTCAATGCGACTCAAGCAACATTATTGGTTTCTATTTGGGCGGTTCCAATGTTTTTATTGGGCCCATTAACAGGTCGCTTGACCGATAAAATTGGTTGCGGTAAGATCATTCTGATCTCGTTAGTACTATTATCGGCTTCTTCACTAATGTATCTTGTAGCAACTGAAGGATTGCTACCACACCCATTCCTAATTCTTGCAGGAGCAAGATTAGTCCATGGCGCATCAGGTGCGGCAATAATGACGGCGTGTCTGGCATCAGCATCACAATTATGGCCTACTAGATTCGGAGAACAAGCTGGAAAACTAATCGCAATGGCAGCGATAGGAGGACTATTGGGGCCAGTTCTCGGAGGAGTCTTATTCCAATACTTTGGCTCGGCTGCCTTCATTGTATTGTCACTTGTAACCCTTGTCGCAGTTCCTGCAGTCTGGTATTCTTCCTCAATAATCGGGGATGCACAAGAACCTACACAGGGTAATGTTTCATTGAAGGTATTCATCACTAACCCGATTTTACTCAGAGTTGGAATCCTAATTGCAATAACCACGTTAGCAACCGGTGCATTGGAAGCCGGAGGTCCGCTATTCCTTGATGACAAATTGGGTTTAGGACCAGCAGCGATTGGAGGTGTATTATTGGTAATGGTATTGACTCAAGGTATCGGTTCATTATTTTGGGGCAAATTAGTTGACAAGAATGGTCCTACTAGATATATGCTGATGGGTTGGGTAGTAGTCACTATTTCTTTGGCCTTGGTTGGAGTATTGGGTTCTACGCTATCAGGGAAAGAAGCGATTATAGCGATGATTCTGATGCTTGGAATATACCAATTTGCTATCGCAGCAACTCAAATACCAATGTTGACTATGATAGATGCCGCTGCTAATCAAGCATATGGCTCAGGCAACCCTGGGTTGGCTTTTGGAGCATTTGGTACTGCTTGGGCAGCAGGAACAATCGTTGGACCATTAATCGTTGGACCGGTGTATGACTTATCTCATTCGTGGCCGCTTTCACTCGGCCTTCTATGCGTTCCAGCATTCATTGGTTTTGTGGTGACATTTAGAAATCAAGATATACTCACTGAATGCTATAATTCTGAAATGAGTACTCGTCTTGAGTCAGAGTAATATCTCTTATTTAATCAACTAAAATAATAAATTCCCAATGCAATGAATGGGGTGATAAATAAGAATTTTGTTAGTGGTTTCCACCACCATTTCTTCTCAATTTTCTCCAAATTGACAGCATCAGCGGCGGATGCAACAATCTCTTCAGCTAAATCTGCTGCGAAAGGGTCCATATCCCTTTTTTGAGACTTATTGGATATCAATGTTTGCGATAGTTGGCCGCAAACGATGCATAGGCTTGAAGGAGACTTCCGTCTGCGCCAACATGAGGCTGTAATATGGAACAAGGGGACTTACCAGTTATTCACGGCGCTGATTGGCGCCCACAAGCCCCTCTTGAATTCATTCAACAACTTCATGCAGATACCGCTAGGAGTGAAGTGCTTCGCTTTGTAACGCAGCGTCACGATGGCCACCTATTCCTCGTCGCTACCGTTTGGGATCACATGATTGGAAATGAACCAAAACAATTCGAAGGGCCTTCATGGCATAATTTTAGCGATCGCTTTTTAATCGCATTGGAAAGAGCAATGAAGGCGCAAATAAATTCAAAGATGGAAGGGCAAGGTGATGTGGAAGTTATTCCGCGAAGAACTCTGGATGAATTTTTAGACAGAAGAAATACACATTTTATTATTGATATGCGTTTGACATTAAGGCGCTTAGCACATTACATGTCTGTAACTATAGAACAACGCCTTGAGTGGCAAAGATTGATGGAAAGAACTCGATATTTGGACGACCAATTGAAGGTCATTTTCACAGAAGGGATTGAAACTCCAGATGGCAGTAAATTTGGTGGTAAAGGCTTCCGTTCAACATGGCAAGAAGGAGTTGTTGCAGTTGCCACTGCCTTAAACCGTCAAATTGATGCTCCCCGTGGATCAACTCCCGGCAATGGCTATGACGGAGATTTAGTTGCACCTATGATTAGAGATATTGGTCTTGGATTGGCAATGGGGGATACGCCTCTGGATGTAATGGCAGCAAATCTTGGAAAAGCCGGTTCTAATCAAAATGGTGGCTGGGAAAATAGTGGTGGAAGAGATTTGCACGTCGGTGCATGGCATGTAGGAGTTCTACCTCCTACTGCACCATTGCCTATCGCTAGCGTTACGATGACTGGACTAGCATTTGCCGCATGGAGGCAAAATTTGCAAAGATTCCATATCGCTTGTATTGGCGAAGGCGCTTCATCATCCGGTGAATATTGGGAGGCAATGAATCTAGCAGGTGCTAGAGGTCTACCGATTTGCTACATATTACAGAATAACCAAATCGCTTTGGATACACCTCCGGCAAAACAATCAGGAGTGGAAGTTTGGGCTGATAAAGCAGTAGCTATGGGATTCCCATCATGGACAATCGATGGTTCAGACCCAGCATCTTGGCATGCGAGTACTGCCTGTGCGCGTGAATTCACTTTAGAGGGCGGTGGACCTACAATGATTCATGTGGAAACAATGCGCGGTTGTGGCCATGCTCATCACCACGATGATCTCTATCTCGGAAGTGAAACAGGAACTCCAATGGGCTATGTCGACAAAGACTTACTTGCATATTGGGAGGAGAAAGACCCCATTCCAACACATCGTCAACTTCTTGTTGATCTTGGAGTTGAAGAAGATATATTGCTGGCAATTTCTCAAGAAGAAAAGCAACTTGTTGAGGATGCACGAGGAGATCTTGAGAATATGGACTGGCCAAGTCCAGAGACTGTGACGAAAGGAATTACTTCGCTCAATGATGCAGATACTCACCAAGACCATCTGTCAAGAATTAATGGAACAGAGGAAATACAATTGTTCGATTCTCCACTTGAAGTTGGACAATGTACTCTACAATATTCTGAAAGTGGTGGTTGGACATATGCACGTGCTATACAACAAGCGATGGCCGATATTGCGAATCGTCATCAACAAAACTGTGTCTTCATTGGAGAAGATATGGAAGTTGCCGGTGCTTTTGGAATGAATATGGCATTGAAAAACGCGGGTCATTCTGATAAATTAATCGACATGCCACTTTGTGAGGCAGTCATCGTCCACACTGGTGTAGGTGCTGCATTATCTGGAATGAGGCCAATGATTGAAATTCAATTTGGAGGATTTGCAGCTCTTGGCTATAATGCACTCATCAATAATGCAGCAATGCTTCGTTGGAGATGGGGGGCAGAGTGTCCAATGACTATTCGGATACCGCTCGGAGGTAAAACTCGCTCAGGGCCTTTCCATGCTAACATGATTGAGGCGTGGTTTGCTAATGATCCTGGATTGGTGGTGCTAGCGCCAGCAACGCCACAAGATGCGTATGACCTTCTAATGGAGGCTGCTGAATTGAATGACCCTGTATTGATGCTTGAACACATTGGATTGTATGGTTTGAGAGGTGGGCTAACTGGATGGGGTCAAAATATTAATCATATTGTTGATACTGAATCGGTAAATCAATCGATTGAAAATAAACAGCCCTTCAAAATTGGTAAAGCCGCAGTAATCCGTGGTGGCAGAGATGTTACTTTGGTAACCTGGGGCTCAATGCTTCATGTTGCATTAAAAGCAGCACAGCAATTGGCTCAAGAAAATATTGAAGTTGAGATAATCGATTTACGAACTCTAATACCATTCGATGCCCAAACATGTATTGAATCGGTTACTAGGACTGGTAGGCTTGTCACCTTACAAGAAGGTCAATGGAGTGGTGGACTTGGTCATACAATACAATCTAGAATTTTAGAATCTTGTTTCTACAATATGGAGGCTGCACCGGTTGTAATTGGTGCATTGGACACTCCAGTTCCGTTTTCTCCTCCTTTGGAAGATCATACAATACCTTCACTTGAACACGTTATTGAAGTGTTGCGAACTACCTGTTCTTGAATCATTCAGGCATCTCTTTTTGAGGTTTAATTCTCAAAAATAATTCAGCAGCAAGCAATGCTCCAATGATGGTTGAAATAATATAGAGTGGTAGGCTGCTATAGATTCCAGAAATCAAATTAGGTCCAATTGTTCGTGCAGGATTCATACTTGCACCTGTAGCAGGTCCAAACAAAAATGCTAATATTCCTACCCATCCACCAATCCAAGAAGAAATAATAATTCTATTATCACTATTGCCAATGATCCATAATATATTTACCATCAAAACAAAGGTGATGAACACTTCGATAAAGAATGCACTTAGGTAATTATGGTTGGCTGCAATCGTTGTTGGTCCGGCACCAGAAATCGCAACAGCAGCGAGTATTCCACCAATTATTTGTGCAGAAACATATGGAATAAGGGCATTTTTCTCTAAATTACCATGTCTGTAAAAAGCAATGCTAACAGCTGGATTGATATGAGCTCCAGATATTGGTCCAAAAATTAGTATTGCAGTTGTGACTGCAACTGCAAATGCCAAACAAATAATCGGTAATGATGCACCATAAGCAATACTTCCGCAGCCCACAGCAACCATCAATGCAGTGCCGCTTAGTTCGGCCCCCGCACGTTTCCACATATTTCATCCCCCTAAGCGAAGTATTATTTGGTTTTCCTAAATGAATAAATTGATTATATTCTCACATAAGTGTCAAGAAGGACAGAGAATGACGGCTGGACATGGCAGAGGAAAATAGTGTAATGGGTATACCAGAATTAATCCATTACAACACTCTTGCAGTTACGGGTTCATTATTCGCTGCGATAATGGGTTTCAAATTGTGGGGAGATAAGTTCGGTTGGGATAATCTTCCATTTTCAGTATTTGTTTTATTATTGGCATTAGCCTTATTGGTGACTTCCGCAGATTTTTTCATTAAAGGTGCTAAAGGATTAGCCCAGAGAGCATCGATTCCAGAAGTTGTTATCGGCCTTACAATAGTTTCTATCGGTACTTCGTTACCAGAGATATTGGTGACTTCAACCGCTGCAATTAGCTCTTCAGGCCCAGGAAATTCGGAAATTGCTGACTTTGCAATTGGTGGAATTTTCGGTTCTATTTTAGTTCAAATAACCTTGATTCTTGGCGTAGTAGTTTTGTTTAGAGGTATGAAAATACGCCCTTCATGGTTGAAACGAGATGGACTAATAATGCTCTTTTCATTATTATTGATGAGTTTTTTTATCTATTCAGGAAATGATTTAGTTCGTATTGAAGGATTGATTCTAGTTCTATTGTATGTCTTATATGTGTCATGGTTACTACTAAACCGTAAAGAGATTAGAGAAGATGAACTGACAGGTAAATCGCTTGATATTGAGACTACAGGTTCTAATTGGAGCACTACGGCATATCTAGTAATGATCACATTAGGTTTATCTTTTGCAGTTTTTGCAGCCCATCATCTAGTATTGATTGCAAGTCAGTTGGCAAATGACATGGAGGTTCCTCATTCAGTAATAGGCTCAACCGTTTCTGGATTAGGAACTTCACTACCTGAGTTGACTATTGCTCTTATGGCAGCTAGAAAGAGCGAGGGTGTGGCTATAGGTACACTGATTGGTTCCAATATCACCGACCCATTATTGTCTATTGGAATTGCAGCGGTAATTAGCCCATTGGTGATTACTAGTGACGGAGCCCCAATGCTTCTAAATTTCATCATTCCAACAACTATAATCGGTTCCACGGTTGCAATTTTCATGATGTGGACACAATATGAATTTAAGCGCTGGGAAGGGTTAGTATTGATCTTATTTTATGCAGTTTTCGTGGCGATGTTAGCAGCAACCTATCTTGAATATATCTCCTTTTAGTTGAAAAAAACACTCACCGAGTTATTGTAAACCTACAATATTACCTTTTATTGATTATTTTTGTTTCAATCCTCATAAGGGGGTTCTTGTTGGGGGTGTTATGGTCAACTTCCAACTTGATGAGATGCAAGAGATGTTGCGTGAACTCGCTCATGAGTTTGCAGTCGACGAGATTCGTCCTAATGCTGAGCATTGGGATGCTAATTCTCAATACCCCAAGGAGGCCATACAGGCCGCACATGAGATGGGTTTGCTAAACTTGCATATTCCAGAAGATTATGGAGGTCCAGGATTAGGTTTGATGGAGGAAGTTTTGGTCAATGAAGAACTTGCTTGGGGAGATCCAGGGTTTGCTACAGCAGCATATGCCACTTCGTTGGCCTGTGCCCCTATCATCACCGGTGCAACTGAAGAACAGAAGCAAAAATGGTTAAGAAAAGTTTCAGAAGATGGTGCTTTGGCATCATATGGTGTGACTGAACCAGGTGCAGGTTCTGATTTGGCAGCGTGTACTACAACAGCAATTCGCGATGGAGATGAATATGTCATCAATGGCTCAAAGATGTTTATCACAGGCGCAGGATACGCAGATTTCTTCTTTATTCTAGCAAAAACAGATCCAGATGGCGGCTACAAAGGGATGTCTGGATTTATTGTTGAAGCAGGAACTGATGGTTTCACACTCGGTAAGAAAGAAACCAACATGGGACAAAGATGTTCAGATACACGTGCGATTACTTTTGACAATGTGCGAGTTCCAGTTGAGAATCTAATAGGAGGTTCTGAATCTGGTGGTTGGCTAAATGCAATGAATGCCTTTGACATGAGTAGGCCGAATATCGCCGCACATGCCACAGGTTTGGCAAGAGCAGCATATGAGCACGCATTACAATATTCAAACGAGCGCCATTCATTTGGCAAGCCATTGCATAAGCACCAAGCAATACAATTCATGCTTGCAGATATGAAAACTAAAATCGAGGCTAGTAGATTATTGACTTGGAAAAGCGCTTTTGAAGCGGATAATGGCATTCGTAATACTGAATCTGCTGCACATGCTAAGAGATTTTCAGCAGATATAGCAATGGAGATTTCAACCGATGCAGTACAAATTTTCGGCGGCTATGGATATTCAGAAGAATATCCGGTTGCACGTCTCATGAGGGGTGCAAAAGTTATGCAAATTTATGAAGGTTCATCACAAGTACAGAGAATGATTATTGGACGTGAAATTACTAAAGATTTCTAATTTTCATCGTAACCCACGAACTTTATCAGCTTCTCGATCCCAATCAGAAATCATCTTTTCAATATGATTTTCTCTCATCTCTTGTTCTTTTAATTCACTTTCAAGAACGATACTTTCCTTTTCAGCCGATATTGCACTGTGGTTGAATATATTTGCAATTGCATCAAAAGCAGAATTAAAATAATTATCCATTCCTCCCTCTATTTGCTGTAAATAGTCCTCTTCCTCTTCCCAATCCTCGTCCCATTCACCGAAAGGATCTTCCTGATTCATCATCTCCGATGTAACTATTCCCTCATCTTGGAATATTTCTATATCTGAAAATCGATTTCTCGGGCAAACAATAAATTGGGCGAGTAATGGAATATCTACCGCAGTAATTTTGTCATTTGCCAAAGATAAACATAGGCTGACTAAACTATCTCCTATCGGCAATCGATCCCCACTTTTTGCTGTGTGAATGCATATGTCAACAACCATGTCACTATTGTTGATAAAGTCTGATCTCCACGCAGCGCCCTTTACCATAATCGCCCAAGAACTAGTCCAATGCCTTGGGCATTCCTCAGGTTGATCTGTATTTAGTGGTCCAATTTGTGCTGCATTTATTTTGTACCAGCGTCTTGACATTCCTTTGACAAATATCTCAACCTTCCCATATTCCTCATCATCCCATTCAAGTGAATCGTTACTTTCTACAGTATCGAATAACAACTGCATCGACCTATAATAAGGGCCAGATATTTCACTTTCAGATTGTTTCATGGATGTCGATAATACTTAGAGTATTTCAAGACGCGAAGTTATCCCCCAGTAAGTTGACCAGATTCTCAGAACGAATAGCCGATTACTCAAAGAATAACTCTGTCGTGGCAACATCATGTCCAAGGGAATTCCAGCGATTATTTTGGCAGCGGGAGCATCGTCTCGCCTTGGCCAAGCAAAGGCGCTTGTAAAAATTGGAGATACCAATTTACTTGGTTTGGCCTATCGCCGTTTGCAACATGCTGGTTGTTCTCCTATTATTGTAGTAACATCAGCTGAATTAGCAGTTGATTGTTTGACTTCTGTGCTAGGTGCTACAATCGTAATCAATAAAGCACCACAAGATGGCAGAACTGGAAGCATTCAATGCGGATTGATGTCATTATGTGGCGATCATGGTAGAACTCCAAGAAGGGTACTAATTGCGCCAGTGGATAGACCAGGGTGGAATGTGCCTATGGTTAAACAGTTAATGGAATCTGAGAACTCTTGTAAGCCAGTAAGTGGTGACAGAAGTGGTCATCCAGTAATTATCGTCGATGGAGATATTGAAGATGTATTGGCTTCCTATCCAGATGAACCATTGAGAGATATTGTTTCATTTGATTCAGTTCAAGTAGATTATCAATTGATATCATTGAATATTGATACAGAAAATGATTTACAGTTATTATTTGACAATGAACAAACACTTTTGGAAAATGATTGAACTATTTCAGTCGCAAAGTGTATGTGTGAACCCCGCAAGGAGTGGCTATGACCGCAGCGGTTTTGGCATGGACGTTATCACGTCTTGACCGGGGTCATTCAGTAGTTGTGGCCAGTGTGATCAGCACATATGGCAGCGTTCCTGGTAAAGTTGGAGCTAAATTAGCACTTTCTGGATTTGATGAGCATGAGCAATGGGTTGGCACCGTTGGCGGTGCAGGTCTTGAAATGAAGGTTTTAGAACGCAGCAGAGAGTTGCTAAAGCAATCATCAAAGCCTAGTGGAGAGGTGCTTACTTACGGTTTACACAAGGGTGCGAAGGGCTATCAAGTAACACCTCTTGATTCGTTATGCGGGGGCCAAGTCACTCTCGCTATCGAGGTGATTATTGCTATGCCACATGTATTGTTGATGGGTGCTGGACATTGCGCGAAAGCATTGGTCAATGGCTTTGAATCACTGGATTGGAATTATTCAATTCATGATACTAGAACAGACTTTGTTAGTTCGGATGAATTCGTTAATTCAAAAGAATTACATTGTAGTACAGTTAAATCATTTTTTTCTGGTAATGAGCACAAAGAAGCAGAGACAAAGCAATCTCTCTCTCGCTTTAGTGATATTTTACTTCTTGGTCATGACTGGGCTGAAGATCAAGAGAGATTGATTAGTTTGCTAACTATACTTGAATCTGAAGGTGAAATAGATTCTAACAGCAAACCAAGAATTGGAGTCATCGGCAGTAGAAGCAAGTGGCAATCATTTCAGTCTGAATGCTTGAATGCAGGTATCTCTCAGCAATCCCTAAATGGGATTCAATGCCCAATTGGATTGAACATTGGTGCTGAAACTCCCGAGGAGATTGCAATTGCTGTAATTGCACAAATCCTATCCACTCACAAGGGAGTCGACCATTCACAACCTACTTGGCGAAGTAACCAGCAATAATTGGATGCCTTCTTTTAGGATAAAGACATGTTCAGTAAAGTAGCATGGGTAGGCAGTGTACTGGCCGGCTGAACACCCATTGTACTCTTCCATAATGTCTTGAGGGGTTTGAGAGAACCCTTGCGACTTCGTGGAA
>JAACCR010000118.1 GCA_009937205.1 Methanobacteriota archaeon
GAGCACTAGCAACGATTTCCCTTGCTAGTTGTTCTGCCTCACGAGAAGAGCGGCTATCCGCTTCCTCACGGATAGTATTGGCCTTTGCTTCTGCTTCTGCAGCGATCTTCTTGGCTGAAGCCTTTGCCTCTTTCAAGAGAGCTTTTGCTTCAGTTTCCGCCGATGCTGCAATGTCTTTTGCTAATGTTTCAAGTGTCATTATATTTCCTCCGAGTTTATTCATATGACTGGGCGAACCCAATCAGTTGCGTCATCATTAGATGAACAATGGTAAAGCACCTAGAATCACGATGGATTCAGGCAATGCTGTGAAGATAATTGCTGTACCGAATTTGGAACTGTCTTCAGCAAGCATACCAACAGCTGCGCTGCCGATTGCTGCTTGAGAGATTCCTGCGCCGATTGCGGCAAGTCCCAGTGAGAGGCCGACTCCGACGTCTCCAGTCATTCCAGATGTTGCATCATCGAGTGGTTCTGCTGCTACACCTTGTGCTACAAGGGTTAGTGCTAGCATTACAATCAGTGTGCGTAGGCTCATTTTTAGGGTATTTGTGTTCATTCTTGCTACCTCCTTATTGTCCAGTGGACTGTGATTCACGCTCAGCGTGCAGGGTTCGGCCGCCCAGTGGATTAAAGATCACACCAGATCCGTCGTAAAATTTGCCCATCCATTCCACAAAGTGGAGACGGATAGCGTGAATACTCGGTGAGAGTAGTCCCAGGGCTAAAGCAAATATTTGTATGAAGGTGAATAATATTAATCCGATGATGAAACTGAGGATGCCTCCACTCCACATCATTTCCCACCCCATGGTGATGGATACTTCTGCGATTTTAACACCAGCCACACCGACTGCCATGATACGCAAGTATGAGAGTGTATTTGCTAGAAGGCCGAATGTTTCAATCGGACCCATGATGATTCCGCCAATCCATCCGAATTTCTCAAATATTGCAAGACCGATTACTAGGCTGACAATTCCAATAAATAGTAATGCGGTCCAAATCTGGAATTCAAACAACTCATTGTATCCACTAACCATGTTTCTGCATTGCATGAAACCGCCGATGAGAATTAGTATCCACGAACCCTTTTCGAAGTATGCTGCTGCGAAACCATGCGCCTTGTAGACATTAACAAGTCCAATGATGAATCCAGTGAATAGATGTAATACACCAATATAGATTGATAGAAGAAGATATTCCTGAAGTCCATGTCCCTCTACCGCTCTGTGGAATGGCATGTGTAGGCCAGTCAATCCTGTTAAGGTGGCAACTGTTTCTGGGACATGGAATGTATTGTATGTCCAGTTATAGAAGTCTGCAATTATCCCTATAGTGGGTCCTGATGCTCCATCAGAACCATCCCAAATGAAACCGAATCCTTCTGCGAAAATAATTCCCCAAATGATACACCAGACACCCATCCACGACAAGATAGTAATTCCGCTCTTGGCAATTGGATCTACTGCAAACGGTTTACTTCCAAGCCATTTTGCTAGCATAAATATGATTAGACCGTATCCCCAATCGCCCAAAATCATTCCATAAATTAGAGGGAAGGTCATCATCAGCATTACTGTCGGGTCAAAAGTACCATACTTTGGACGACCTACTAAATCAACAAGCATTTCAAACGGTTCTGAAATGTCTCCATTGTCTAATGCGATAGGTGGGCTTGCATGATGGTGTCCTTCATCGTCAGCATGGTGGTGATCGTCAACATGCCCTTCAACTTCAACATGAGAAGCCAACGAAGAAAGTGCACTCTTGACACCAGATGCATTTTCAGTAGGCACCCATGCGTCAATTGCAAATGCTTGCTTAGATACTGCGCAAAGTGTCGGTGCAGTAAAAATCGCATCCTCTCTTGTCAAATATTCTTCCATAATGACAAGGTCTCTACCATGATTTGCGACCCAGGTGTCCCCAAGTGCAGAATTCTCTTCCACAGTAATCATTAGTTTACCAATTTCTTTAGTGAGTGAAGAAATAACCTCGGAAGGCGATCCAACTCCGCTCGGAACTTGAATTGCTCTTGCGCTCTGGTTGTTGAGAATTAGTTGTACATCTGTGGAATGTTTGGAAAGACACGCAATCGCGATTACATTTGATTCAGCATGGACTTCTACATCCTTGCCCATTTCTTGAATGATAGTGTTGTAAAGTGTTTTTGACTTTGCTGATTCGGAGACATATACTTCTAAGCGGCCTGTACTTGTGAGCAAATCTAATGGAATGTTAAGTGGCTCTATTCTCCTCAATACTGCCAGTTGATCGCCTTTGGAGTCAATCTCCGCCTCGGCGTCCCTCACTGCGTCAGCAAATGCCAAACCTTTGTCTACAATTTCTTCAAAACCTGAATTAATTATTTTTTGGATTTCGGAGACAGATTTCGGACCTTCGATATTATTAGGAGAATAATGCGCATTAGCTCCACGAACTTTTGCTAGTAGGGTGCTAACTGAATTTGCATTGTTGCTATCGATTGCCTGACCGACTCCGATTCCATCTTCGAAATTGCCATATTCCTCAATATGTACGCAACCCATATCCGAACAAATACGTAGAATCTGTTCCATTTTATCAACAGGGGCAGCCACTGTCAAACGAGACATATCAACGGTTACGAACATTGAATCACCCTTATTGTGGCATTAGAGAATCTATGATTAATTGTACTGCATCACCTTTACGGCTATTTGCAGTGGAGCTGATTGAGTCAATCCCCTTTGCTCCCTTAGATTTCACCTTATCAGCATCTTTGTTTGCTGCCTTGCGTGCTTTATCCATAGTAGATTTCGTATTATTTACTGAATCCTCGGTTGCTTCAGTGATTAATTCTGATGCATTCTTTCGTGCATCAGCCATTATTTTTGAGGTTTCATCTTGTGCGTCTGACAGGCGCTTTTCAGCAGCCTGTTCTGCATCTTTAATGCTTCTAAGAACTTCAGCCATACCCATAGCAATCACCTGTAACCTCGGCGAGATGAAAGGGGTTTATGAGAGTAGTGGGGCTTTAAGATGGCGATTTCTCCCAAAAAATATCAAAAGTAACGATTTATGATTGGTTTTTAAGACGAAAAAAACAATCTTATTGTGGTTTTCTACCACGGAATCTACTCGCCATTCCAAACGGTAGAAGTAAGCGCCCTTGTACGTCATTGTAGCCTACTTCTCTCATCATTTTGCGATAATATCCATTGCTACCATAATGCGTGTATGTTCGGGCTAGCCCTTTCCAAGGGTGGTTTTTATCCTTGGTAACAAAGCGAGCCATCCATTGAACGATTGTCGCCATCCAAATCGCTCCAAAAAATCCGTGTAACCAATTTGCTTTGCCGGCATCGCAGATCACTAGTTGGCCACCTGGCTTTAAGACCCTAAATATCTCAGTCAATCCCTGTTTTTTATCTTTAAAATCTCTAAATGAAAACAAACAGAATACCATGTCGAATGTATCATCTGGCAGGGGAATATTTTCCGCAATAGCTTCTACATAATTTGCTGGTGATTCTCCTCGGGACTTTCGTGCTTTATCAACACGCTCTTTAGCAAATTTTAGCATCAATGCCGATGGGTCAAGGCATGTGACTTCAAGACCCACTAAATCTTCCGAAAAAGAGCCGGGTCCACATCCTACTTCTAGCACATTCATACCTTCTGTAGCATGGTTACGAACATTTCTTCGCCATCTTTTATCTTGTCCAAAAGTCATTAATTTGTTGACTTTGTCATAATTGGGAATTGTTGCTTCAAGTTGTAATTTCAAATCTTTCCACGCCTCTTCATCAATGCCTGATGGATCAAAACCACCAGTTGCATCACGCGTAGCCATATCTTTCGCGGGCTAGGGCCTGCCTTTTGAGTTGTCGCATGGATGTAATTAGCACCGACCAGCGGATTACAATCGCTACTCAAGAAATACGTTCTACTGTTTCTGGAGTAATACCTTCCGCAGGCGTGACTCTGAAAACTAGAATTTTCAAATTCTCAGGAGCGTTACGGAATTTTGAGACTATCATAGATGTTTCAAAATCTGTTCCGATGGTTCTAACTTTGAATGAAAGCACCATATCGGCAATAGATGACAATTCTTGTTTGATTGTAGGATTTAATCCATCGTTAGAGATGTTGATCAACAATAGGCCACGCATCATTTGTGCATGCGCTTGTAACATTCTAACCATCGCTACAACTTTGGTATTATCTTCCCTCTGTAAGAAGAAATCTAAATTATCTATTACAACTCTAAAATATGGCCCAAGTGACATGATTTCATTTGTTACCTCGGTTAGGTAATCTTGGTGAGTTTCATCAACAAATCTTGTCTGAGCTAGGCGTTGAATATCTTCTAATCTAAAGCCCTCAAGGCGATATCTACTGGCTAGCAGTTCCTTTTCCAATACTTCCTTATTGTATTCCTCACCGATAGTTCTGACACTAATGTCTAATGGCCATCCATACTTATTGAAAACACGGGCTATTTCTTGTTGCCCTTCATTGGTTGAAACATATAGCGTATTTTCTGATTCTTCTGCAGGAGATGTGAATTGCTTGCCAAATAATTCGGAACCGGAACCAGTATCAGTAAAACTGACCATTGTGAACCCGCGTGGAACTCCACCATGCATTTCTAAATCGAATTTCGGAACTCCGAAGGAACCGACACCTCCAAAGAACTCTTCGTCTTCTTTCTTGAAAGTATATTGCTTATTCATAACAATCACCTCAATGAATTACGACTTGCCCTCTGTCTATTAGGTCTGTGCAGTATAAATCAAGATTTGACAATACCAACGGAGGAGTTTGGTCAGGAACATTCAATATCACGGAAAGAACTTCTCTTTGCCTAAAGGTATTAATGAATGTGTGAAGGTACTCAGCGAGCATTCGATCGTCATTGTATATCGCTAATGCGTTAACACTATCCAATATTACGAAATTACGTTCTAGTGTTGTAGTTCTCAGCAAATATAGCGCTCTAAGTAAGATAGATTCTAGCATAATTGGCGAATCTACGAAATGGATGTTTTTTCTAGTTGAATCTGTACCTCCAAGGACACCAGAAGAAACTAAATCTACGAACTGTATGTTGGAAACATCTATTCCAATTGTCTCAAATGCCTCAATCATTTCCATTGCACTTCTACTTCCAGAAATGTAAACTCCGCCCATTTCAAACATTTGCATTAATGGCACCATAGTACTGGCAGTAACCATAAATGCATTTGAGTTACCACAACGAACTTGAACTGAACTGTTTAGAGCGACTTCCGTGAGCTGTTCTGCGATTCTTTGGTCAAGTTCAAACATCTTCAAGCACCCCATTTGCTTTGTTTGTCGCCCTGAGCGCCCCATTTGAGCATCGGAGTTAACATCACACCGATCGGGGTTAATTCAATTGCATGTTTTGCCCTAGAGTGTGAAGTTCCACGCATCTTGACCACTTGTAAAAATCTTAGAAGATGCCCCATTCGTTCAACGTCTCCCATCACGATAATTCCATCAGCAATTGCTTCTTCAACTCCAAAAGATGACCAATGAGCATTCTCTGTAGCGGAAGTGATCTCAGAAATTAGTATAGTTGTACAGCCTAAAGTTGATAATTTCTTTCCTAATGTGAAAAGGAAATCCCGAATTAGTTGTTCGGACTTAATCTTGTAACAAAGTGTTGTAACTGAATCAATTACTAAACGAGTGACACCAATTGTATTGACAATGTCGACAATCGCTTTGATTAGAGCGTGGACGTCATCCAAATCGAAGGATGATTTTTCCAAACCCAACCAAGAATATAATACGTCCATGTCAAAAACATTAATCAATCCGGTATCGACCATATTCATGTCGAAAAATTCGAACTGGCGGATGTTTTCTAACAACTTGACGGAGGGCTCGGTTGCAGTAAAATGCGCACATGCCTCACCTGCAAGTGCCCCTCTAACCAAAAACTCCATCGCGAGCGTAGTCTTTCCAGAACCACAGGTACCAGATGCTAGTACTGTTGAACCATATGGTATCCCTCCGCGTAGAATTTCATCTAATCCGTGGATGCCAGTTACGCATCTATCACGGGTGTAAACTGCTGCAGGCTGCATGGGAACAAATACGACGAAACGCTTTGGGTTGATGAACTGTGCGCCCAAAAGCAGTTGCGATTAGTGTGTTAGTAACTATTTGAATGCGAAATATTCAAACATTAATTTCCAGGAGTTGGTTCATCGGAAATTGACCATGATGCTGAATCAAACATTGAAGTTCCATTCCAAACAATCGATTGGCCGTTTGTCAAAAACAATCCTGTGTCGCCCCCCCAATTAATTCGCTGGATATCCGCTGGACGTGATTCAAATACCTGCGTATATTTCAAAGTCAATTGCCCATTGCCATTTGCTAAAATATCAATTGAACCAACTCCTAGGAACCCTTCAACTCCCAAATTGATAACTTCGCTTGCATTTCCAGTGACTTGACTAGAGGGGTCGCCGGTAAAGATGGCAGTTGCCTTGCCTGTTATTATTCCCTCTTTAAGGAGCAGATTTGAAACTGAAGAACCAGAGGTATGAGTGAGTGACCATCCATACAAAGATACTGCGAAGTTGTTTGGATTATAGATTTCAATCCATTCCGGACCTAACTGTGTTGGGCGTGGATGAATTTCTGTAATCTGCAATTCATTATTCTTGCGACCTCCATCGTGCACTTCGAGAATGATTTGGATCGTTTCATCGTTTTGATAGAAGTATCGGTAAGAAGTTGATGATGAGCGAGTTCCGTGCTTTTCTGTACCACCATCAAACAATACTTGGCCCATTCGTTGGACATCGCTACTTTCAGTGACTACAATATTGAGGTGGAAGCTGTAGCCATCATGCAATCCAATACCGATGGCAAAGCCATCCTCGCTTACATTATGCAAAGCATTGATTTTTGTTTCATTTAGTTGCCCATTAACTATCAATCCTGCTTGAACTCTCCCCGAATCTAATTGTTTTGCTGAAAATAAATGCCAATTAGCAGTTGAATTTTCATAATCCAATACTTCATTTTGAATAGGGACGAACCACCCTTCATCCGAACTAATACGATCCATGCCAAGAACTGCAGCACCATCTAGTCGGTCTAAAGCAGGGTCATTTGACCCCATTTCTAATTGTGCTAGAGAAAGAAAGGCAGTTAATATCATCAAGAATAATACAAAGGCTGTGAGGAATTCAATTACTGCAGTAATTGCGCCATTTTCTCTCTCCGAGTGAGAGTAAACGGTTCCCTGCATATTACGGGGTGTAGTTTGACGATTGAAGAGGTTGCCGCATATTTCAACATCGTTACAATGTAAATTTAAATCTTTAAATCAACCGGGGTGATTTCGGTTAACAGTAAAAGTGCATTTATCACCACCGTATACACCTTCATGGGCGATGACTCTTTGAATCCCCCTTGCAAGCCATTGGATGATGTCGCAGCGCGTGTCATATCAATACGGGGCCAAAGGTAGCAGTTTGTTCCTTGTGTTTTTGCTTCTTATTTCTTCTCTCGGAGGCCTCACTGCTCTACCTGGAGTTAGTGCTTCGGAAACGGGTGATCTTGCAATTACTGATGGTATTGCACCTCCTCAAGACACTTGGGCTTCATCATTTGACACATTTACCTTTACCGCTCAAATTAAAAATCAAGGTTTAGGTTATGCTGGATTGGATAGATTAATGCGTTGGCATGTTTGTTTAGGCGACTTAGATGAATCTGTATGTAAATCAAACTATGATTCAAGGGGTCTGTTCACCTTGGAAAATATTGCTCAAGGGCAATACTTCAATATCACTTCTACAAATACTTGGGTTCCACCAGCCGGGTCAGAAGGAATTGTAACTGTAGTATATTCCTTTGATTTAAGCGACCAATTGCCTAGTAATGATTTATTAAAATATAATTTTAATGTATCACAATCATTTGTTGATTTGAGCGTAGATGAATCATGGAAGCCATATGATGACATTGAAGGTCTTGCAACTTATGATGGCCAAAAAATACTAAATTCAAACACAAATTATACTCTAAAAGCTAAAGGGATGGTCAATAGTTGTGGTTCATGTAACTTCAATGCAACCATTGGATGGCAACTATGGGATCAGGGTGAAACTGTTATGCTCGATGAGTCGTACTCGTACAACTCTGGATTGAACTCTTGGGGCACAGTTATGGCATTTGGCCACGAAATGCCTGTGTTTAATTATCCATTTACGGGTACATATGTCCTAAAATGGGGCTTGTATAACAGTACAGGAACTCCTTATAGCGACCTAAATGATTTCAACGACATTACTTCAACAACCATCATTATTGACGATACTATTGATGTCGCGGTGATGTTGATGTATCCCGCACATGACTCAAGTTCGGAAAACTATTATTTCGGAAATGAAATGGTTTTTTCAGAGGTAATAAATTTAGGTAACAAAACGGTTGAAAACTTCTTTGTAGCGTTTGAAGTTTTTGACTTAAATAGTGAATTAAAAATGGAAGACCATTGTCAAGTAACCTCCCTAATGCCAAGTCAAAGCCAGGTTTGCGAATTCAATATTACGGTGACAGGAGATAATCGAATCCTAAAGATTTCTGCACCTAATACATACCTTGGTGGCCAAGACAATAAAACTTCAGATAATACCATCAGTGAACAAGCCAATATTCTTGCAGGCGATATTAAAGCAGAAATACAACAAGAAAATTTCAATGGGAACTACAATACTGGCGACTATATTGAGATGGTAGGAAAAACTGGAGTTACTGCTGCTGGACCGTTAAATTATTCGTGGTGGGTTTCTGGAATTATTAACTTAGGATATGGTCAAGTTCTAAACATCAGTGGAAGTTCTTTGGGATTAGGTGACCACACGATTACACTTAGAGTCATAGATGATTTCGGAACTGTTGATTCTGTACATGAAGATATTACAATATTCGATCATATTGATATCAGTAATGAACCATATTACACAGGAAGCGCCATCACACGTTCAGAAGCATATCTAGAAACAGAAACAATTCTACCTAAACTTGGTACTAATTATGGAGTTGGCTCTGGCCAAGAACCGCTGTTGTTGATGTCGTTTGACATATTGTCAATAGAGGATGGTTCTGCTGATGTTGGAATGGAATCGATGGAATTTACACTCAATATGACCGCCCTATTACCATCTAATATCAATCTCTCAACTGTTGATGTCCGCCAAATTGATTCAATTCACGATAATATTTGGTCATTTGTTGAACCTCCTAACGAATTAACAAATAATGGAGATGCTACATTTACTGTGAGCATGAAGTCTAACGGAGCGATTCTAATCGTGGGAGTTTTGCCTGAAGCAAATGTTTCTTTGGGAGATGTTGACCATACCCTCCTTAAAGACGGCCAAATAGAATTAAATTGGTCGGTTTCAGGTGATTTGTCAAATCCATATTTGGGAGGCTGGCAAATATACAAAATTATTGGCGAGGAATCGAGTTCAACTTATTTCCCAGATCCTGACAGTGGGATCAATCCATTGGTTTGGCAAGAACTAACCCTTGGAACAAAGGTTGCCACTGTCACAACCGCTACAGACAATTGGATTGACCCTGTTAAGTTGCAAACCGGTGAATGTGCCTCGTATGCAATAATGCCTGCTGATAGAGCTGGAAATCCAGATTATCTAAAAGCCAGTATTACAACTAATACAGATGGAATTCCTGGTCTAAGTTGTGGTGATGCTATTCCACCATCTTCTACAATTTCCAATTTTGTATCCACTTATGATTTTACCAACTCAACCGATTGTTATGACATTTCTAGAGATTGGAATATGTGCTATGAAGTAAATTTGACTTGGACATGGCCTGATGATGAATTAAGTGGACCAATTACTTGGAACTTATACAGAGTTGATTCACGGCCTGTGAATATAGACTTGAAGTATATCACGCCTATTTCTACCGCCATTCAATCAACCCCTGGTGAAACTGGATACTTCAATCAAAGCGGAAGCGAAATTGATGGAATAAGACCTTACAGAACATACTATTACATCCTTGCACCTATTGATTGGGTAGGAAATGAAAACACTTTAGCATCCTATCCATCCAATAATGTGAATAGAGTCAATATCGAAGACCTATGGTGGGACTATAACCAACATATCATCCCTGTGCCGCCAGCACCAGAAGAGCCACCTCTCGGAGTACCATGGCTAGCGGATTTGCAAGATTCAATGCAAAAGGAGGTCTTCCTATATTCCGGTGGAACATTAATTGTCATCCTATTATTAAGTATCATTTTAGTTCCACTGATAATTAAGAAGAGAAGAAGATTGAAGCGTGTTCTTGCTGCTAGAATCCGTCGTAAGTCATCAATTAGTGACGATGAGTTTGAAGATTTCTTTGACTGAACTAAGAGAGAAATGGCGCGATGAGGGAGATTTGAACTCCCGTGGGACGAGCCCACTGGATTAGCAATCCAGCGCAATGGCCAGGCTATGCGATCACCGCTTGTAGTTGCGGCCACCGGTGAACCCGTCATCAAGATGACGGTGCAACGCCATCCAATTAACAATGGCAAATCTGCTTGCAGTGCCCCGCTTTCAAACCAATGGGCCAAGGAAGCCTAGCCACGCGGGAGGGATGGCGCAAACCACTACTAGAACAAGGAACATCCAACCCAAATAATACAATGAACGGAAGAATGACTTTGCTGCTTTTGGCATCCGACCATTTTCATCAAAGTCTTCCAGCGGATCTATGCTCCAAACTGATTTAGCATACCATAAGGTAAGGCCTGTCGCGAAAATAGACCATAACAATGGAAGGCCTGATTCGGGCCAAAATAGTGGCACAGCACCTAAGAACAACAATAGCACACAGTATACTTTAGATTCTGTCACTGTACGTTTTGGACCTTTTACTTCATTCATCATCGGAACATTTGCCTTAGCATACTCACCTGAACGGTAAAGTGCTAAAGCCCAAAAATGAGGAGGCGTCCATAAAAATATCAACATGAATAGCATCCAGGGAATAGGAGAACCCAATTCAAAAGGATTGCTTGATTCTATTGAACCTGCAGCCGCTGCAGCCCAACCAATGACTGGAGGTGTTGCTCCTGCAGCACCGCCGATAACGATGTTTTGTGGAGTTCTGCGTTTTAGCAGCATTGAATAAATGAATACATAAAAAGCAACAGAGAAAAATGACCAAAACGCTGCCTTCCAATGAACTAAGAAGAATAGTGATGAACCTAAGACCGCAATTGTGATTCCAAAGATTAGCGCACCTCTTGCAGAGATATGACCTAGCGGAACTGGACGGTTTTGAGTTCTTTTCATCTTAGGGTCGATATCTGCATCATACCACATGTTGATGGCATTAGATCCACCTGCAGAGAGAGTTCCTGCAATCACAGTAATGATAATTGTGTATAGCGTATCCATCCAAGTTCGATCTATGCTCAACAAGTCGTGGCGGGCTAATAAGTCGTGAATTAAAATTGCACAAACAGCTGTTACCTGCAGCAATACAATTACTCTCAATTTCATTAATTGAAGAAACACATTCAACATTCCTGGATGAGGAATTGATTGATTGATTTCCACACTCATAATTATTCCTCAGATAAATCCATTGAAATTTCTTTACTAAAGCGCACCAAGATACTTGCACAAATTGCTATTAAAACGCTACCTACTCCAACCACTAAATGAACCAGTGAAAGCCATTCTGGAAATTCATCTAATTTTGCTAAAATGATATATGAAGCACCAACCAAGAGATTTAAGCCCCAGAACCCGGTTGTTATGTGTGCAAATGTTTTGAATCCCGATGCGTTCTTATCTTGCCTAACGCTTTCAGTGATTTTTGCAGTAGATAATATCAGTAATATTCCAACTACTAAAGCTCCTGTGCGGTGAATCATTTGAACCATTATTCCTGGGCCATCAATCGAGGGCAAAAAGGTGCCATTGCATTTTGGCCAACCGTTAGGCAATCCTACCGAACATCCTTGATTATATTGGCCACCTGCAGTACTTGCAACCCAAGCACCAAGAATTAGAAGAATAAATATCGCTGCTGCCATAGAATCTATTCTTTTTGCATGGTTATGGAAGAAATCTTGTGATGTCTTCAATAATGACCAATCTGCCCCTGCACAAATTCTCATCCACAAATATTGATACATCAAAGTTGATGCCCAAATACAAGCCAATGAGAGATGTAATGCCACTGACCAATCAACATTATCGAAAACAACAGTCACCGCTCCTACTAGCGCTTGCGCTATGAGTAAGACTCCTGCAAGAAGGGATACTTTTACCGTTCTATCCCCGTATTCTTCTTTTAATTTTTTAGCCATTAAAAAATTCAATAATACTGGTATTGCCACTACTGCAACGAGTAAACGGTGTAACCATTCAGTGAAAATTTGGAATGTGGTATAGCGATGGTCGGTTCCACGTGAATCCTCATGGTCGGGGTTATCTTCCCAGAATTGTTGTTGCTCTTGTTCGGAAACATCGAAAGTCCAAGTGCCAAAACATTGTGGCCAATCAGGGCATGATTCTCCCGCATCATTGATCCGGATTGTACCCCCGGCTACGATTATCAGCAATGAGATTACCAACAATGCCAATGGAAAGGCACTAGGGCGGGCCCACCAAACTCGGTCCATGCTTGA